>NZ_JACJOR010000192.1:0-11627 GCF_014695615.1 Leptolyngbya sp. FACHB-711 | reverse complement strand
AAGCCCACTCTGCCCGCTACGATGCCGAATTTACCTATCAGCTCTATCTGAAACTTATGGAACTGAAGTCGCAGTCCTCCCTGAAAAAGGCGTTGAAAGATAAACCGAATCCCTTTAGCAGCAGCAAGGTTGATAATCCTTTTCAAGACCATCCTGACCTGAAGCAAATTTATCAGGATGAGTTTGAATTGCTAAAGGCAACGATCGATGATATCCGAGACGATCGCAATCATCAGAGCCAGGGAGCCGTAGTGATCGGGGAACCGGGAACGGGCAAAACGCACTTGATCATGCGATTGGCAAAAGAGCTGTTGCAGGTGAATCGTCTGCTGTTTATCGGTCAGCCGAATAATCCCGATAGTGTTCTCTATCACATCTACACGCGCATTCTCAAATCGTTTGTCGAAACTGTTCCAGGAAATGGCTTTACCCAGCTTGAGAATTTGTTAGCACACAGCTTTGTTAGAATTCTTCAGGCAACTTCCCAGCAAAGCAATAACGATGAAATCATTCTTTCGAGAATTGGAGAAAATCCGCTTGCGCTTTATAGTTTGGCGAAAGAAGGAACCGATTTGAAGCGCAAACTCTGGCAGCATATTGAGCGACGCACCAATGAATGGTGGACAAGCCAATATGGGTTATCGGGCTACTCGGCGCAGATTATTAAAGGCATCATCAAATTTTGCAGCTATACCGAACCACGACGCAAAGAATTAGCAACACGCTGGTTAGTTGCTCACGAGCTAGAGCGCGAAGATGCGGAATCAATCGGCTTAGAAAACTGGAGCGCAGACTTCAGCAAAGAGGATTTCTCATTAGAAGCAATCTCAGTATTTAGCAAGCTTTCTCTGCTCGATGAACCGCTAATCATTGTATTTGATCAGCTTGAGGGATTAGGACTGGAATGCAATCGAAATCTGCTGGAACGATTTGGCGAAGCCGTCAAAGAAATCTTTACCTACGTTCCGAATAGTTTGATTATTCTCAATCTGTTTCCCGATCGCTGGCAGCAGTTTCAAACCTTTTTCGATGGTTCAGTGATCGATCGCATTTCGCAGCACAAAGTCTTTCTAGAAGCTCCAACTAATCAGCAGATCAAGGAAATTTTGCAGCTTAAAGTGAGGGCGATCGGCATTGATTTAGAAAAGCTATTTACATCAGGAGAACTTCAGCAAATTCTCAGTCATCGTCCGATTCGAGCCGCCCTGAATCGAGCAGCAGACTACTATCGCTACAAGGCACGCGGAATTCCCCTACCGCGATCGGCTCAGGAATTTTCGGAATCCTATCCTTCCCCCGAATTCCCGATTTCTACGGAACAGCGACTCGATCGCTTGGAGCAGGAGCTCAGCAAATTTCGGCAAGCAATTCAGGCGATCGCAACCGGATTAGGCTCAATCTACAGCACAGAAACAAATGGAGAGACTCCCGTTTTTCAGCCGTTTCTGAATACTGAGTTCAACCCTCATCAAAACACTCATTATCAGAATGGAAATGCTCATCGCTCTGATGAAACTCTCATTGTCCGTCTTGATGCCACACGACAGGTTTTAGACTATCTGAAATCGCAGAGACCGGAACTTTTGCAGGACTATGACAAACTGCAAATTATTACGGACAGCGACGATATTGGCAAACTCACGACGATCGCCGAAGCTTTTCAGCTCATCCAGCCCTTTGAAATTGACTGTCTTCGATTAGGTAAGTCTAAATTGCCTGAAAATCGTGTTTTTCAGTCTGAGCTTAAGAAGGTGGCGATCGGATTTCTGCAAATCGACGGCAGCGGATTCACGAGCCGTTTGAAAAACTTCAACGAATTAGTTGTCAGCCACAAAGACACTCGGTTTCTTCTATGGCGTGATGGGCGACAGCCACCGATTACAGGCAAAGTAGGACGCGAAGAAATCGAGAAGTTGAACAATGCGGCGAATGGTGAATATCGACTGATGGAGGAAAACGATCGGATTGATTTTGAGCTGCTGTACAAGCTCGTGATCGATATTCAAAACCGAGATTTAGACGTTGATTTGCTTGCCGCACTGGAAGTCGTGACGGACGAGTTAAAAGATAACTGGCTGATTCAGCTTTTTCAGCCTGAGCGATCGCTGAACTGAAATTATTCTCGACCGACCAGACCTCGGCTGACCAGAACAAAGCCTCTGGTTTTTCCTGAAGTTGTATCCAGCGTGTCCATCGATCGCCAAAGCTCATCGGCTCTCACCCAAACGGGAGGATATTTGTAGCGGGCAACATCCAGAATCAAAAAGCGATCGGTTTCCGCATGATAGGCCGCGATCGGGGAAATGTGCCCACCTCGCTCCTGCCCAATTTCTCGACGCAAATAGTTAATCAGAATATAGTTCTGCGGCTGATTGAGGTTTTCGATCGCCAGCCTGCGAAACTCTTCCAGCGACGTATCGCCTGCATGGTGAACCTTGGCTTGCACCGAGTAGCTCTCGAGCAGTTTTCCCAGTTCTTCCAGGGTCAGCCCCTGCCGCTGCACCACTTCAGGCGCGATCACCTGTCGGGCGGCTTCACTGTCAAAAAAATTGTCCTGCGTGAAAACGCGATAGGGTTCATACTGAGGGGCGATCGGAGCGGGAATGCCCAGACTATTCAGGATCATCACCATACTGGCAACGCCACAATAGGCCTGATTCACCTGCGTCACAAACTGCGAGCTGAGATTCCAAAAATCCTGTCTGGCGGCACTCTCTATCAGCAGAGCTTCACCCTGCGGCGAGTTAAACGCAATCAGACGGTCGGGGAGGGCAAGGGTCTGGGCGATTGTCTGCCCAGCAGTAAGGCACAGCCCAGCAATGGCAAACTGAAGCAGCGCAAATCTTTTTTTGAGCATCATGAATTGACTCTCCTGAATTTATCGGCAGGCTGCGAGTGCTTCGATATCTGCATTCACGATCGCTTCCAGATTCCTCGTAATTTTCTCAATATCCCAGTTCCACCAGGCAATTTCTAGTAAATGCTGAATGATTTCATCTGAGAATCGCTGCCGAATTTGCTTCGCCGGATTGCCGCCGACAATCGTGTAAGGCAACACATCTTTCGTAACGATCGCTTTTGCTGCAACGATCGCGCCATCCCCAATTTGCACGCCCGGCATAATGACCGCCTCGTAGCCAATCCAAACGTCGTTACCAATTATCGTATCGCCCTTATAAGCAGAATCATCGGTCTTGGAAGCAACCCGTTCCCACCCCTGCCCAAAAATCTCAAACGGATAGGTCGAGAAGCCAGACATGCGATGGGTTCCCCCATTCATCACGAACTTTACTCCTCTCGCAATGGCGCAAAACTTACCGATCATCAGCTTATCCCCCACAAAAGGAAAGTGATATAGCACATTGCGCTCAAAGTTTTCGGAGTCTTCCGGGTCGTCGTAGTAAGTGTAATCGCCGATCGAAATATTGGGATTAGAGACTGTGTTTTGAATAAAACAAATCTGAGGAAATCCCGGCATTGGGTGCGGGTTCTTGGGATCAGGATAGTTCATTTGCTTTAGCACACCCCAAGCAAAAAACCGGATAGGACTAGCCTACCCGGAATCGAAGGAAAAGGATGATCAGATTGATTGATTAAACTAAACGGCAGAACGTTAGCTTACACGCCCACGGTCCGCTTGCTCACCTGAGCCAGTTCGCCTTTCACATACTTGGCAGCGTACTCTTCCAGGCTAATCTGCTTGATCTTAGACGCATTGCCTGCGGTTTCGAACTGCTGATAGCGATCGGCGCACACTTTCTGCATGTACTTGATCGAAGGCTTGAGGAAGTGGCGGGGGTCAAATTCCTTCGAATTTGCCGACAGAGCTTCACGGACTGCTGCCGTAATTGCCAAACGGTTATCCGTATCGATGTTCACCTTCCGTACACCGCTCTTGATACCCTTCTGGATTTCTTCAACGGGTACACCGTAGGTTTCAGGGATAGTACCACCGTGTTGGTTAATCAGCGCAATCAGATCTTCGGGAACCGAGGAAGAACCGTGCATTACCAGGTGGGTGTTGGGCAGGCGGCGGTGGATTTCTTCGATGCGGCTGATTGCCAAAATTTCACCGGTCGGCTTGCGGGTGAACTTGTATGCGCCGTGGCTGGTTCCGATTGCGACTGCCAGCGCGTCAACCTGAGTCCGCTCAACGAAGTCAACCGCTTCATCGGGGTCGGTCAGCAGCATGGAGTGATCGAGTTCACCTTCAAAGCCGTGTCCATCTTCTGCTTCGCCTTTGCCGGTTTCTAGCGAGCCGAGGCAACCCAGTTCACCTTCAACGCTAGCCCCGATCGCGTGAGCGACTTTCACGACTTCGCTGGTGACAGCAACGTTGTACTCGTAGCTTGCGGGGGTCTTGGCGTCAGCTTCCAGCGAACCGTCCATCATGACGCTGGTGAAGCCGTTCTTAATTGCGGAGTAGCAGGTTGCAGGCTCGTTACCGTGATCCTGGTGCATCACGATCGGAATATGAGGATAGGTCTCAACCGCAGCCAGAATCAGGTGACGGAGGAAATTTTCCCCAGCGTACTTGCGGGCACCACGAGAAGCTTGCAGAATCACAGGGCTATCTGTGGCATCAGCAGCCTGCATGATTGCCTGGATTTGCTCCATGTTGTTGACGTTGAACGCAGGAATGCCGTATCCATTCTCGGCGGCGTGATCCAGCAGTAGTCGCATTGGCACAAGTGCCATAGGTTTCCTCCTAGTTGGTGTGATCAGCTAATTTCGGCTTGAAATGAGAAATGCTTATGACAATCTTAAGATACTTTACACTCCCAGGTGAATTAATATCTTTCGGATTTCGGTCTAAGCGGCGAATGTGAACGCCAGCCTCGTTTTTAAGTATAAATGCTCAAGGTGATCTTTAGTCAAGCTTTGGTTTCAGGATGAATTGATTCTCCCTCAAGAGGTTATTTGAGGAGTCGCCACTGTCCTGCATTGCCCCCTAAATCCCCCATTGGTTACTGCCGCTCTAGAGGAGCGAGTGGGGGACTTTGAAGGCTGGGGGAGGTTAAGGTCGATCGCGTAACTCCCGCACAATTTCCTGCGCTAAGTTTTTGCTCCACACCTGCTCGAAGGGACAAGAGACGCGATCGTCTTCCCGCTCAAACCAACTCATCGCCTCTTCAAGCTGGCTCACTGAATAGGTATCGTTAATCAGCATTTTGGTGAGCAGGGTTTTGACGATGATCGCCTGAGCATCATTTAGAACGAGCATGGCTGATCCTCCTGCTGAGACGAGGCTTCGCCGTTCCCCCTCTGGGGTAATCGTGCATTAGCAAGACGTTCGGCTTTGCTGAGAATCACTAGGGCTTTGTCGATATCGCGCACTTTGATCGATCGAATGGAAGTCAGCAGAGAACGGACGAGGGCAACCTCATCATCGGAAAGGGTAATCATGTTTGAAACTCCATGAGAATCTAACTCAGATGCAGCAATGATTCTGGGCGTTTTTGGCTTAATTTCAATATAAATTAATTCGGCAATTCGTACAATATAGAAATTCCAAAAATAAAGAATAATCCTGAAACCCCGTTACGATCGTTGAGTTGCAGAGGCTAGGTGTGTATTAAGAATTTTCGATGGCTAGGAAAAAGAAAGCAGAGCTGCGCCTGTATATCTCGCCTAGTCTAGATAGGCTGTTAAAGACGTTAGCGGGTCTTAGTGATCAAACCGTGAGCAGTATTGTCGAGGACACTCTTAGGGAGAGCCTGCCTGAGCGATACAGCGAATTAATGAATACTCACAATCTGGGAAAGCTGCTAGAGGACGAGGATTAGGAGACGGTTAAAAACGCACATCCTGCTGACGACACCACCTTTCAGGACAGCCACCGTTTCAACCAGTTCCAGCCCCACGACGGCTCAGGCTTTGGCCTCAATGACTCGGAGAGTTTCTGCTGGAGCTGCTGCAAATTTCCTCGACATTTAACAGTGTTGGGATGATTGACTCCGAGCCGCTGTTCCAGGATAAAAATTGCTCGCTCGTAAAGCGGTTCTGCCTCCGAGTAGCGTCCCTGATTCTTGTAGAGTACTGCCAGATTGTTGAGGCTAGCGGCAACATCAGGGTGATCTTTGCCTAACTGCGCTTCACAAATCTCTAGCGATCGTTGAAGGAGGGGTTCTGCTTCCACGTAGCGTCCCTGATAGTTGTAGAGTACTGCCAGACCGTTGAGGCTAGCGGCAACAGCAGGATGGTCTTTGCCTAGCTGCGCTTCACAAATCTCTAGCGATCGTTGAAGGAGGGGTTCTGCCTCCGAGTAGCGTCCCTGATTCTTGTAGAGTACTGCCAGATTGCTGAGGCTTTCGGCAACATCAGGATGGTCTTTGCCTAACTGCGCTTCTCGAATCTCTAGCGATCGTTGGTAGAGCGGTTCTGCCTCCGCATACTGTCCTCGTTGCTTGAGATAATATCCTGCCTGGTTCAGCAATCGTGCTAATGCTTCAACCTGCTCTAGCTCATCGGGGAGATAGGGTTGAATCGACTCTACGTGAGGTAGCAAACGGGCACACTGTGTCCACTGGTCATAATCCACGAAAGGGAAGGCTGCATTCAGAGCGGCGACCGCCCGGTTCACCCACTGCTGCAACTGGTCATCAGTCATTCCTTGCCGCACAACTGCCTGTACCATGCGGTGAATGCTGTAGGACTGGGCAGTAGGCTCCAGTTTAATCAGCGAATAGCAAGCCAGGGGATTGAGGAGATTTGCCAGTTGCAGGGGATCTGTCTCCGCCTCTGCCAGGGCAGTTTGGACTCGGTCGCCCAGGTGTTTTGCTCCTTTCACCAACAGCTCATAGGGAATTGCATCGGCAGCCAGCAAAGCACTCCACTGAAGCACATCAGCGGCAGCAGGAGCCGTTTCCTGGATGGCTTGAAAGTTAATTGCCCAGGTCGTCGTCACCGAGGCGGGATAGTTGACTCCGGCAGGATGCTGTTCCAGCAGCTTGAATCGCTGTTGCTGATAGCTCGTCCAATAATCCTGAATGCGGATCTGCCGTTCGCGGATAAATGCGCCTGCCTGCTCCAATGCCAGGGGCAAATCGTCAAACTCTGCCGCCAATTGCGCTGCTGCGGTTCGTTCGGCATCGGTTCCCTGCTCCTGCCCGGTACGCTTCATCAGCAAGGCGATCGACTCCTGCCGAGACAGCTTCAAGACCTGCTTCACCTCAGCAATGCCCACAGCATCCAGGACGGGAGCGCGAGACGTGACCAGAATACAGCCCTGGGGATTTTGCGGACGGAATTTTTGCAGCAGTTCAGGGCGATCGGCGTTGTCAAAGATCAGCAGCCAGTCTTTATGATTCGCAAACCAACGCTTCACCGCCTCAATTTTTTTCTCGGTTTCCTGCGCCTCCTGCTGCGGCAATGCCAGGGCACGCGCCAGATTGCCAAAATCCGTACTCAGCTCCAGCTCGGTATCTGCCCTCACCCAAAACACCCACTGATACGGCTTCCCAAAATAGTGATAAGCATATTCCACCGCCATCTGCGTCTTGCCAATGCCGCCCAAACCTGACAGTGCCGTGGCGCGTCGCTGCTGTAGAGCCTCATGCAACTGCATCAGTAATGCATCGCGTCCAGTGAAGTACGGGTTCGGCGGAAAGGGAACGTTGAACGAAATCGGCTCCTCGATCGGTTGAGCGGCTTGCTGATAGTAAATGTTTTCAGCAATGAAGTTTGTATTATCTTCTGCCGTTCTAACCTGATTGTTCATTCCCCCGTAGTTGTTCTGCTGCGTCATTGTTTTGCTGCGTTTCGCTCATCGGGGTGAAGGCTAGAGAATGCGTTTATCCGTGATGGTGTTCTCCACCAATAAAGTTGGTGTTATATGCGCCTTTAATTACGTTCTGGTAATTCGTACCGCCGTAGTTGTTCTGCACGGTACTGCTGTTATCCTCTACCAGCATCAGCGTAATCTCATGGGCGATCGTCTGAACTTGTGTGGCAAACTCCGGGTCTTCATCCATCACCACGTCCAGATTTTTGGCGATCGTATTCAGAGCCGCTTTGTCGCCCTGTTCCACCTTCTCTAACGCAAAATCAATGTTGGGCGATCGACCCCGCAGCTTATTCCAGATCAGCTTTCGCAGCTCGTCCATTCTGGCAACGGCTCCTTCTGTCAGCTTCTCAGCCGCTTTGCCCGCACCCGCCTCAATAAATTTTTGAAACGCCAGATTTGCGATCACACTTGCCGTTATCGCGGTTACAGGTTCTACCATTGGTTTCTCCCAAAGATTGTCTCACCATGTCACGCAATACACCCAACGATAGCGAAATTCCAGGGAAAAACTCAAAGAGTTCAAAGTCTCCCACGAGTAGGGGATTTAGGGGGCTGCAAAGCCTGGAACACTAACAGAATCGCCTTATGAAAACACCGTAGCTCAGAATTGAGATCTAGGCAGGCAAAGCATCGTTTAATCAGAAGAACTATCGCGCGTTTCTTCTTCTATCGCTTCATCATTCACTTTCACATCACCCAAATCATCCCTTAGCGAATTACTTAGCGTTACCCAATTTGCGACGCTCAAATCTTCTGCACGTACCTGAGCATTAAGCTGCATTGATTCCAGAAGTTCAGTCAGCTTGTCGCGATCGATCACACTCTTCAGGTTATTTCGCAGCATTTTGCGCTTGGTGGCAAATCCTAGCTTTACCAGCGTATCGAGCTTGCGGGGGTCGGTTACAGGGGAGGCAATCGATCGGGGTGTGAGGCGAACCACTGCGGAATCAACTTTTGGCGGCGGTTGAAATGCTTTTGCTGGAACGTCTGCGATCCAGATGCAGTCCGCCAGATATTGCACGCGCACCGAAAGCGCACCAAAGGCTTTAGAACCCGGACTTGCCGTGATCCGCTCGGCAACTTCTTTTTGCATCAATAGGACGACCGACTCATAGGGTTCTGGGTTAGGGTGAGCGATCGTCCCCAGCAGCAGTTCCAGAATCGGTCCGGTGATGTTGTAGGGAATGTTGGCAACGACTTTGTTGGGATTTTGAAAGGCAGGAGCATTCGTCAGCAGTTCAGGCAGATTCAAGCTTAAAATATCGCCCTGAAGCAGCAGAAAATTCTCGGTTTGACCAAACTGTTTGACCAGCAGCTTGCACAAATCGCGATCGATTTCCACCGAAAGAACCGACTGCGCCAGGGGCAAAAGCCTGCGAGTAAGAATTCCCGTTCCGGGACCAATTTCCAGGACGCGATCGGTTGGCTGAAGGGCGGCAGCATTCACGATTTGCGCCAAAGCCTTTTCGCTCTGGAGCCAGTGCTGTCCAAATCGCTTTCGCGGTGAGTGAGTCATGTGTGAAGTCAAAATTTTGAGTCCGCCGTCCCGATTTTCATAACTCGCGGCACTTAACCGCAAACCTCTATCCTAGCGGGTTTCCAAAACTGTAACTAAAGTCACTCTGAGGCGATCGGCGTGGCAGAGTAGAAACATCCTGAATCCATCGTCATTCGATCAGGAACCCATGTGAGGAGATTACCATGTCGAAGATTACGTCTCGTCTTTCCCGCCGTACCCTGGGCATTGCTGTGCCGCTCTTGCTAGGGGTTGCTAGTATTTCGCTCACGCTACCTGTTCTCGCCCACGAAACCCAGCCAATGACACGAACCATTACCGTAACCGGACAAGGCACTGAGTCGATCGCCACGACCCTGACTCAGGTGCAGCTCGGTGTTGAAGTGCAAGGTAGAACGGCAGAAGAAGTGCAGCAAGAAGCCGCTCGGCGATCGTCGGCGGTGGTGGAGTTTTTACGGGGGCGCAATGTCAGCAAGCTGCAAACCACCGGAATCAATCTCAGTCCGCGCTACGACTACGACAACGGCAACCAGAGAATCGTAGGATACACGGCGACCAACACGGTGAGCTTCCGCATTCCCACAGAGCGGGCAGGCACTTTGTTAGACGAAGCAGTGCGGGCAGGCGCAACGCGGATCGATAGCGTATCGTTTATTGCAGAAGATGCGGCGATCGCAACCGCACGACAGCAGGCAATCCGGGAAGCAACGCAGGATGCCCAAACGCAGGCAGATGCTGCTTTATCTGCGCTGGGACTCAGCCGCGAAGAAGTCGTGAGCATTCAGATCAACAATGCCTTTATGCAACCGCCTCCAATGCCCCTGTACCGCCAGAATGTCGCGATGGGTGCCGCAGACTCTGCCCCTACGCCGGTTGTGGGAGGCGAGCAGGACATTCAGGCAACGGTGACTTTGCAGATTCGCTATTAGTTTAAGAGGGTGTTTGAGCAGGGTGGGGGTTTCTACATTGCCCCCTAAATCCCTCAAGGCTGGGGAACTAAATTAATTTCCTGCCCACCCTGCTTTAGCGATGCCGTGAGCGCGGTGAGAATTTCGACCAGTTCTGCTCCCAGTTCTCCGGGGGATATGGCAGAAGGGGTGTTGTGCTGCACGCAGTCGAGAAAATGGCGGCAGACCTGCTGAAGCGGCTCAAGCGACTCGATCGCAATGGGCTGAGATGGATGAGCGATCGGAGAAAATGGCATTCCTTCAGAAGAATTGGCAGACGCGAAACTGCCGGGCAGGAAGGTTAACGGCGATTCAGGATTTAGCTCGTCAAAAACCAGCGTACCGCGATCGCCTACTGCACAGAGTCGCCGCTGCTTATCAGGATTGCCCCAGCAAAGATGAATCATTGCCCGAAAGCCACTGGGATAGCTCAGGTTCACCCACACCAAATCAGAAATTCCCGGTTGCAGCCAGCTCATTCCCTGAGCCTGAACGGCGATCGGGCTTTCTCTCGTCCAGGCGTTGAAAATGGCAATGTCATGCACCACCAGATCCCACAAAGCATCGACATCCTGGCGCACCGGACCCAGGTGAGTTCGGCTGGCATAGCCATAGCGCAAATTACCCAGATCACCTGCCTGAATCCTGATCTGCCCCTGCTGCACTGCCGGATGAAATAAATAGGTGTGATCGACCACAAGCTGTCGCTGCTGCTGTATTGCCAGTTCACAAAGCTGCCTTGATTCCCGGGGGTCAAGCGTTAGCGGCTTTTCTGCTAGCACATGGCAGCCCTGTTGCAAAGCGGCTTTAATAATGGAGAAATGGCTGATCGCGGGCGTTGCCACAACGACGGCTTCGACTTCGGGTAACGCCAGGGCTTCTGTCCAATCGGTGAGCAAAGGGCGATCGTCTAATCGATGATGCTGTCCCAGGCGATCGGACAAAGACTGAAGCTGTTCTAGATTCGGGTCTACCACTGCCAGAAGTTCTGCTTGCGGCAGGGTGAGAAAATTGCGAACGAGGTGAGTTCCCCAGCGTCCCGCCCCGATGACAATCAGCTTAACAGGAGCGAGTTGGGCACGATCGCGCGAAAAATTGGGAGAGACAAAAGCAGCAGGAATCTGGGATAGACGAGCTGTCATAGCGGCTGGAGGCCAAATGCCTTTGGCGGCGAGTTTGTGAGCAAAGGGTTTGCTCCAGCGTGGCTCAATCGATCGCCCAACGTGACCCGCAATTCTGCGGAACTGTTTATGAGATTTGCTTAAAGTCGCTTAATGGAAGCAATTAATATAAACGGCTCAGAACGTAGTCACATAGCTCCAGCAGCGTTTGGCGCGAGTCTGAATCAGGCAGTTCGCTGAGGTTGGCGATCGCCTGC
>NZ_JACJOR010000191.1:0-18549 GCF_014695615.1 Leptolyngbya sp. FACHB-711 | reverse complement strand
CGATTCAAGCCAGTTAAAGCGCGCAGCAAGCGGTCTTGTGTCAGCACCCGTTCAATATCCAGCATTTGCTTATCCCATTTCTGCCTTCTATTCTTGCTTATTTCCCGACAAGTCTATTAAGCAGCCTGATCACAGTTAATCATCCAGGGAGTGCCAAATTGATCGACCAGCATCCCGAAACGGTAAGCCCAGAAGGTTTGCTGGAGTGGCATTCGTACCGTACCGTTTTCTGCCAGGGTATGAAAGATACGTTCCGCTTCTGCTGGGTCATCCAGGCTAATCGAGACAGAAAACCCTTTCGCTTCTTCATAGTATTGGGGTGGGCTATCAGAACCCATCAATTCCTGATCGCCAAAGTGCAGGCTGGTGTGCATGATTTTGTTGTGCCATTCCGGTGGTGTCTGCTCGACCGTTGATGGATCGGGTGCTTCTCCGAACGTCATCATCGCTGTAATTTTCCCACCCAAGCATTGCTCATAGAACTTAAACGCTGCCTCACATTGACCGTTGAACATCAAATAGGGACTCAATTTCATGATGTACTCCTTGAATTAATAGGTTTAGACCTGCCAAAGTTGTCGGTGAATCTGGTGCCGAACTCGTGAAAATACAGCAGGAAGGTCATCAGCGTCTGATTACCCTGCTCTGTAAAGGTTACAGTAACCAAAGTTTCATGTTTGGGTTGATTATCCTCATCCTCCCAGGCAAAGGTTAAAACCAATCGTTCTGGCTCAATAACTTCGCGGTAGACTCCCTGCATCCAATGATCAGTGCCTTCAAGTGAACGAATACAGGCTCGATAAATGCCGCCCACTTGCACGTTCATCTAACAAGCGATCGCTCTAAAATCCTCGGGACCTAACCAACGAGCAAAATGCTCTGGCTGAGTCCAAACTCTGAATACAAGGCTGCGGGGTGCAGCAAACACACGCGCGATCGTCAGTTCGTTTTTCGGTGTTGCCGTTAATTACCCCGTCTTTTGCAGCCATGATTTTTCTCCATAACTCTGCTCCCAGAATTGACGGTATTGTTCCAGCCAGTGATCCACACCCTTAAGTGGTTCTGCCTCTAGCCGGCAGGGCCGCCATTGCTTGTCTCGACCCCATGTAATCAATCCAGCCCGTTCTAGTACCTTAAGATGTTTGGAAATAGCAGGCAGGCTCAAAGGGCTGGGCTAGTTCCATTACTGAGGCTTCGCCTTTTGTCAGATGAACCAGGATGGCACGACGGGTGGGATCAGCCAGGGCAGAAAAGGTGATGCTCAATGGGTCGGTGGGCATTGAGATGGGAAGTATTTAACCGCGCAGTTAATCAAGTAATAGTATAAATGTACTACTGAAGGTTGTCAAGAGATAGTTGAGGAATGGTCATCAGCCATTGGTTATTGGGACTCACACTCTCAGATCGATCGCTTTTCTCGCTTCCAGCGACTACCAGAGATTTCGTCCGTCAAGATGTTCAACCCGCACTGCCGCAAGGCCGAAATCGTCAAACAGCCTTGCATTAACAGCGACCTGCGATCGAGTGAAATCGGGTCCGTTTTCGCCCCACGTAAAGCGCAATTCGTTGTGGGTACTGCATCCGCAAATCGCGCAATGATGTTTATGGATAGTCTCATCCCTGGTATAAACGGTTGTGTGCTCATTCGTGATGAAAACGACCTGCTCTGGCGGATAGTAAGCCCACAACACCCCACGCTTAAAGCAAAACGTACATTCACTCCCTCCTTTCCAATTGGAGCCAACCATCTGTGAATGAATCTATGGTAGAAACCTTACGCCACGTCAGGGTCAAGGGGTAGAACAGAAAAAGTTCCTTGCTCTGCGGCTGCGATCGTCTTAAATTGTGTGGCGATCGTGCCTTCCATCATCTGACACTGCTGCTCGGGTGTGGGTAGGGCTACTGATGGGTTAGCTTTCCCGGTCGAGTGCAGTTTGGGTTTGATGCCTGAGTTTAGCTGCACAACGGACTGCGTGAAGCCGTGAATACCGAGAAGCTTTGAGCCGATGCGTCAGTTGCGACGATTGATTAGGGAACCAGCGGAGCGGGCGTGCTTTCTCCAATTCCAGGAGCAGGCAGCGGTGCACACAATCCCAATAGCGTACCGTCCGGCGCACGGACATAAGCAACCTCCTGCCCCCAAGGCAGCACGTATGGCTCCGCAAGCACCTGCGCCCCTGCCGCGACAGCACGCCTGAACGCACCGCGCACATCGTCCGTTGTAAAGGCCACCTCAATGTTCGCCACGCGCGTCTGCAAGCTCGGTCGTTCATAGCCCGCTGGCATCAAACGCTCCCCTGTCAAGTGCGCCGCCACCGCCAGAGTAACAGCTCCGCACCCCGTTAACTCCCCAAACTGGTAGTCGGGGTCGTAGAAGCGGCGCGTCAGTCCAAGCGCACACTCGTAAAACTCAAGAGCGGCTGGCACCGCTCCATCCTCCACATAGACCACCACGCTCGTCAATTCCATCCGACCTCCTCGTGAGCAGCAGTTACCCCTCCTATACAGCCAGCTAACAACCAAGCTCACCCGTCACCAGAAGGGAGCAGGGCACGAGCAGATTGTAGGGGGTTAGTGCAGCGCCTTTGCCTCATGTTAATCCTTAACTGAGCCATTGTTGAACACTGATCACCTCATAATGAGTTCGACAGCCAGTGCAGTCAAAATCATACCCGTCATACGATCGCAGACTTTGTGTATTAATCAGGGTGAGTGAGAATCTTAGACTTGATGTGCACGCATCGTCCTCAAATATTCAACAGCCGCTTCCTCAGCCGCTTCATGCTGGATCACTGTTGCTGAACGGAACGATCGATAAATTTCAATGCAGCGTTCCAATGCAAGATAACAACTCTCCCGATCGTGCGGAGCAACCGTGCCTTTAAGAGCTTCAGCTAGGTTAGGTGTAAGTTGCTCAATCTTCCGAACACCTGAGGGTTTGCATCCTGCTTGCAGGAGTCCCAAAGGACCAAGAACCGTACTACGGAGATATGAAATGAAGTCTAGCGCCTCAAATAGTTCTCCTCGCGCGATTTTGCCAGTTCCATAGTGAATCCATATCCAGAATCGATCCTCGATCCACTGCTCATTGGGTAAGGGATACGTACCGGTGCTAGCAGCATAAGCCTGTGATAGACGATCGTCACGTTCCCAAAGAACCACTGGCTCATCGACTCGCGTTGCAACATCAGTAATGGGCAAAAATTTGAGATCGACATGCAATAGCGGTAAGTTGTAAAGGCAGATCAATACCCGTGGCTCACCCACATGCTCTCCAGTAAACGATACCAATAACTCTCCGAGTGATGCAGCAATGCTCTGTCGCTCAGACATGACCTGTTCAAAGCTTTCAGGCTCCACGGCAATGATCAAATCAAGATCACTGAACTCGTCCATTGAGTTCTCCGCCCAAGAACCTGCTGCTGCAACACCCACCAATCGCGAGTCTGCTGCAAAATGCGGTACGGCTCTGCTGATGAACAGTTGATGAGTGGTCAGTGCAGTCGTTGGAACTTCCATAGATTGGTTGTGAAGGTGATGTTGGATAGTGTTGCTAACATGGCCATTACCCGCCGGAAATAGTCTTTGCATCACAACTGATCCTCTTTCAACGATCGATATGCATAAGCGTTGTTAGGCAGTACTGTTGAGACGAATTTCTTGTATGGGAGCTGTTAGAAATTAAGCTTGCCGTTTATAAGAAAAATAACGGTTCAAATCTTTATTGCTGATCATATAAATGGGAATAACAGTGCTGAGAATAACCATCATTAGACTTCCAATCATCAGGATAGTCGAGAGTTTTGAACTAAGCGCAAGCACCATCGCGATTAGAACGACAACCAGTAAACTACAGATGCCCACCAAAAGCCATTTAGCCCATTTCCGTCCCTGTATAACAAAATACATCACTGCAATTGTGAATAAGATGCGACCAATCGCCCACTTATCCTTGGCGATGATCACTAATGCAGTGTCTAAGACGCAGAGCAGCAGAAACAAAGCAAGTAGATAATTTCGAGCATTCAGCGCAGATTGATCGAGTTGGGTCATGGGTTTGGTGATGAGCCAGAGAGATTGACGCTTACTGTATAGTATCTGTCCAGATATCGGTAAACTGCTTCCTACTTAATTTTTGGTCGGCATGAATAGTTGCAAAAAAATCTGCACTTTCAACGTATCTGCCCGGACTTTCGTTCCCTACAAGCAGGGTCAGGTTACGCCACTTGTACGCTCCCACCGCCACACAAGACCGTCCTCCGGATCGTTCACCTCTCCAGCCCAGCGGAAGCCACACTTGGTAAGAACCCGCGTTGAAGCATTCTCCTCCGGCCGTGTGTGGGCACAAACTAACCGCACCCGAGAACTCTCTAAGGCATAGCGGGTCAGGGCTGCTGCTGCCTCAGTCGCATACCCACGCCCTTGGTGATCGGCATCCACGCCGTAGGCAATTTCAACGACGCGATCGGAATTGGGTGGACCTTTGTACCCACAGCTGCCAATGACGGCACCGCTCGTCTTAAGCACGATCGCGAAGCCATGTGTCCACGGGTTCGCAGATGAGGCAGCCCGAAGCTGTGCAAGCCAGCCAAGGGAAACCTCAGCCTGATCTGCAGGGCTCATCGTCTCAATCTGGGCGAGAATCTCTTCGGTCGATTGCAGCACAAGGCGGAGATGTGTGGTTTCAAGTTCCATCGCATTAGGCACGTTCTAGCTCTACCATGACTCTGGATACTCGGCATGGGTGGGCAGCCCGCCGCTCGTACAGCCCCACGGCGCTCTCGATGCCCAGAAGATGTGATCTGTCGGAGTGATAGGTGGGACGGTATCCAACGAGCCTGCCGGAATCACCATGATCTTACCGTTGCGCGCGAGACGTGGGACGGGACATCCGCAATGACGGCAAAACCATTTGCCGAAGCTCTTTGCCGTGGAAAGGTCATACCGGGTGATGTCTTCCTCCCCTGAAAGCCATCGGAACTGGCTGGGTTCAACAGTTAGATTGGTGGCGTGACCCGTGCCCGTACCTTTGCGACACCGTGAGCAGTGGCAATGAACCATTTTCTGGAACGGCGGGTTCACTTCAAATGTCACCGTTTTGCAAAGGCAACCTCCGTGAATACTGGATTGATTCATCTGCTCTCCCCGATCGCCTTCCATACATCACCATTTGACCCCAAAACACAAAACTCCAACCTTAGAAGCCGAAGTTTTGACCTTTGAACTCCAACATCTGCGCTCGGCAGGCAAAACTTGGACTTCCAAACACGGAATTTCGACTTCCGAACTTCAAACTTTAACCTCGGAACCTCAAGCGTCATTCTCAGATCTCCAACCTCAACAATTCCCCTTTATAGCAGGATATCCAGACTTGAAGAGGCAATCAGAATTGCAGAGATAAGATGCAAGGAATTCAAAATCCGTTGCATTTTACATTGTTAAACGCCGATCGCCATACCATTGACTCAATTCCTGCTCAATTTCATCCAGGATAGCGGTAGCTTCGCTGATGCCCGAAGGGCCTACCACCCCCCTGGTCGATTCTGCGTCAGCCGCTAACAATGCAAACACTGACTCGATTCGTCTTTGATAGTCCGCAGGACAAAGCGTAAAGCCATTAGCAAGTGCCACAGCACCCTTCTCATTCAGCAGGTACACCTCATTCAGCGCAAATAGAACCTGATTCATACATGCCACACTGCGAAAACAGCAGCCTGCGGCATAGGCAACATCACCCCGTGCAACTGCTTTTTGAGCAACCACTAGCGAGAAACTGATTTCCCAAGCGAATTTGTTAATGGTTGCCTCCGCAAGTTTTGCCGGATAAGGTATTGTCTTAACCTTCAAAGCAGCTAAAACGCCATTTGGATCATGAAGTGGCAGACAAAGGGCGACTTCACCCATGTAAATTGAAGATACAAAGCCGTGGGGGTGCCCAGGTTGGTAGTCGATCGTGATTTTTCCAGCATGACAGTTATCGATGACCTGATTTACCTGAGCCACGTTCCGATAAAGAAAATCGACTGGAATGCCTTCCACCTTGAGCCACCCTCCGCCGTTAATCCACGTTCCCCACTCACCGATTGGGGTGATCAAGTTTGTACGATGGCTATCGTCCAGTTTAGAGGCAAGGTGATTCAGAGCAAGGAGATCAGGCGGATTCTCGGGCTGGTAATAAAGCCCCAGATCTACGTCTGACTTTGAGGTGTGGTTGCCTCTTGCCCTTGAGCCTCCCAGTGAGATCGCCACAATTCCCTCAATTGCCTGCAATCGATCGACAACATGATGAATAAACTGGGGCAACTGCTGATTCATATTGCTCTGTCCCATCGTTTGTTCTAAACAACAATTGGGTGAACTGAAGCAGCGAAACTCATCACTCCAGTTCACCCACGACAGATTGCCAATCTGGAACTGATCTTAACTGTTTCAGGCAAGGTTCAACGCTTTCAATCCATTTTTACTCTCTTGTTTGGGTCTTGTCTGTGAACCCAGGCAAGAAATTCTTGTAGCTGTGGGTCTTGCTTTAGCTTCTCTAGAGTATTCAGGTGTAATCCCAAATGGGAGTTGTCGTAGAGCCTATGGATTTGTCGGTGGCAGGCAGAGCAAATTTGAATTGTGGGGCTGGGTCAAGCCCCTTGCGTTTCGTCTTTTGGCCAGGAATCAAGTGGTGTTCGGTGAGAGCGAGCATCTCTTGATGGCAAAGTTCGTAGGGCTGCGGCTCTTCCGTCCTTTTGTGCCTTTGCTACCCTGCACTTTTTCTCGCTCTGTCCGAATTCGATCGAGCAACACGGAAGCAGGTTCATCATTGGAGCTTGCTCAACTAGTTCACCTCGAAAGGCCTTGGCAAGGGTTGACTGATTGAGGACATCTAAACTTTTAGTTATTTGAGTAGATGAGTTTCTAAGTTCTCCAATAAGCTCCATTAAGTTCTTAATTCGTTTAACCTTATTCTGTTCCTTAATACTTGGTACTTTCACTACATAATGCGAGAGTGAAGCACCAGTCAAATGCTTAATAGTTGAACCAGTATAATGACGTTCTAATTTTCCTGTAATAGCATCAAACTGTAAATGATAAATAAACCAATACGGATTCATACCTTCAGAGGGTCTTAATCAGAGTATTGCTTTCTAATACTTAAAAACATCGTCTTTACCCTCCCAGACAGCGGCACCTCAGGTTCTCCACCTTCATAGATGAGTCCATCACCTCTCTTGATGCTAACTAGCTATTCCTGTCGTTCGTTCTGAACAATGATGATGATTGCTTTGAACCACCTAGGGCTGGAGAACTGAAAACAGCTCAAAGTTTATCAACAGCAAAATGCTTCTGACTCTGGATAGTAGACAGGAAGACGATTTCCGCCAAAGGTGGTATGTAGCTCTATATAATTGTCCATGAGATGCTCCTCACACCCAAACCGCGTCGGCTGCAACAACCCGCGATCGCTCAACTCGTGCGAGAACTGCGCCATGCAATGCAGCTATCGCAGGAAAAGTTTGCTGACGAATTAGGCATGACCTTTGCCACCATTAATCGTTGGGAGAATGGACGCGCTACGCCTTCTCCTTTAGCACTTAAGCAAATTGACATGTTGCTAAACCAGTTGTCTCAGTCCCCCAATGCGACGTTGCGGGAACGCAGCCAGGCCATTCGAGGCAAATATTTCCCGGATAGGAAAGCAAACGCATGATGCACTGGCTAGAATCCGTTCACTATTCATTCCTCATTCCAACCTCAATTCTGAGTTCACTGCCCCCGCTGATTCTATGACTGACCCAGTGTCGCAAAAACCTTTCACCCCGCCGATTCCCGCAAACGAAGCAGAACGGTTGGCAGCCCTACATCGCTACAAAATTCTCGACACGCCACCCGAAGCTGCATTCGATCGCATCACTCGCTTGGCAGCACGGCTATTTGATATGCCGATCGCGCTCATTTCATTGCTTGATGAGTCAAGAGCCTGGTTTAAGTCCTGCGTTGGCTTCGGTGCAAATGAAGTGTCCCGTGATGCGACACTTTGCAGCTTTGCAGTGCTGACTGATGAGCCGCTGATTATCCCCGATGCTCGGCTCGACGATCGCTTTGCCTGTAATCCCTTCGTCCAAAGTGAACCGGGAGTGCGGTTTTACGTAGGTGCGCCCCTGCTCAGTCACGACGGCTTTAATCTCGGAACCCTGTGTCTACTCGACAGTCAGCCCCGCGACCCATTCACCGCAGAGCAGCAAGCGACCCTGGTGGATTTAGCCGCTATGGTGGTCGATGAATTGGAACTGCGATTGGCAGCCCAGAAGATTGCCCAGTCGGAAGAAGAATACCGCACGCTGTTTGAGTCAATTGATGAAGGCTTTTGCATTTGCGAAATGCTGTTTGATGAGCATGGTAAACCCCATGATTATCGATTTCTGAAAGTCAATCCCACCTTTGCCAAGCTCACGGGCTTAGAGTCAGCAGTGGGTAAAACGGCACGGCAACTCGTTCCCGATTTAGAGAACGATTGGGTTGAGATTTACGGCAGCGTTGTACAAACAGGCAAATCTGTACGGTTCGAGCAGCAGTCGATCGCCCTGAATCGTTGGTTTAATGTCAATGCTTTTTGCGTCAATGAGCCGCAGAACCACCAGTTTGCCATTCTATTTACAAACATCAGCGAAGCGAAGCGCGTCGAAGACGAACGCAAAAAGGTTGAGCAAGAGCGGGAGCAGTTTTTTGCTGTCGCCTCAGATTTGCAAGTAATCACGAGAACTGATGGGTACTTTCAGTGGGTTAGTCCCACTTTTGAACGGTTGCTCGGTTGGAAACCTGACGAAATAACCTCCCGTCCTTGGACAGATTTTGTCCACCCAGACGACATCAACCCATCCGTCTTGGAAACAGATAGTCTTTTCTCTGGCAACGAAACCTTAGCGTTTGAAAACCGCTATCGCCACAAAGATGGTTCTTATCGCTGGTTGCTTTGGAGAGCAAAGCCTCAGCTAGAAGAACAAGTGATTTATGGGGCTGCCATTGACATTACCGATCGCAAACTTGCAGAAGTCGCATTGCGCGAGAGTGAGGAGCATTTCCGCACCCTAGCAGATAATATCTCTCAATTTGCGTGGATGGCAGACGCGAACGGCTGGATCTTTTGGTACAACCGCCGCTGGTTTGAGTACACGGGCACCACCCTGGAGCAAATGCAGGGCTGGGGTTGGCAACAGGTGCATCATCCTGATTACGTTGATCGCGTCGTTAAGTATGTCCGCCGCTGTTTTGAAACGGGTGAACACTGGGAAGATACTTTTCCACTGCGAAGCAAAGATGGAGAATACCGATGGTTTCTATCTCGCGCGATTCCGATTAGGGATGAAGCGGGAACTGTTTTGCGCTGGTTTGGCACCAACACAGATATTACTGATCACAAACAAGCTCAACTGGAGATCCAGAAGTTTGCTTCCCTTGCTGATAGCAGTACAGACTTCATTGGCATGTGCGACCTAAATTTTGTGCCGTTCTACATCAATGAAGCAGGCAGAAAAATGGTCGGGCTAGAGGACGTGCAGCAATATCGAGAAACGCCAGTTGGAGAATTTTTCTTTCCTGAGGACCAAGACTTTATCCTCAATAGTTTTTTCCCGCGTGTGTTGCAGGATGGACAGGCAGAAGTAGAAATTCGCTTTCGCCATTTCAAGACAGGTGAAGCGCTGTGGATGACGTACAACGTTTTTTACCTCCAAGACGTAAACGGCCAGCAAATTGGTTTGGCAACTGTCAGCCACAATATCACTGAGCGCAAACAGGTCGAAGCTGTCCGCTTGCACCTCGCAAAGGAACGTGAACAGCTCTTACAGCGCGAACAATCCGCACGGGAGACAGCTGAACGTGCAAATCGCATCAAAGACGAATTTTTGGCAGTGCTCTCTCACGAGTTGCGATCGCCCCTCAACCCGATCTTGGGTTGGACAAGATTACTGCAAAGCGGCAAATTAGATGCAACTCAGCAACGCGAAGCATTGGCAACGATCGAGCGTAACGCCAAGCTCCAGACGCAACTGATTGAAGATCTACTCGACATCTCTCGCATCATGCAGGGCAAGTTGAGCTTAACCGTAGCTCCTGTCAGTTTGACGTTTGTGATTACAGCAGCAATTGAAACCGTGCGGTTGGCAGCAGAAGCCAAGCAAATTCAAATCTTGCTTGACCTCACAACCGCAATCGCTCCTGTTTCTGGTGATGCAGCTCGGTTACAGCAAGTGATCTGGAACTTGCTCACGAATGCCGTTAAGTTCACACCAAACGGTGGACAAGTGACCATTGAACTGCGACAACTCGATCACCTAGCTCAGATTCGAGTGATTGATAGCGGCAAAGGCATTGATCCGCAATTTCTACCTCATGTGTTTGAGTACTTCCGGCAGGCAGATTCGACAACCACTCGCAAGTTTGGCGGATTGGGGCTAGGGTTAGCGATCGTGCGGCAAATTGTGGAAATGCACGGGGGAACCGTTTGGGCAGAGAGCGAAGGAGAGAATCAAGGTGCAATCTTTACTGTACAGCTACCCCTCGGTTCACAAGCTCGATCAGTCGAGACAGATGCGCCCTATGACAGTGTGACGACAGAGGCTCCCTTGAGAAACTTGAAAATTTTGCTGGTGGATGATGAGACTGATGCTCGTGAACTTCAGGCGTTTCTCTTAGAACAAAGTGGAGCAAGCGTGACAGCTGTTGTCTCTGGGTTTGAAGCGCTGCAAGCCCTCGATCAGTTCATTCCCAATGTGCTTGTGAGTGACGTGGGTATGGCAGAAATGGATGGGTATATGCTGATGCAGCAGATCCGATCGCGTCCTCCCAACAGGGGTGGCAAGATTCCGGCGATTGCGCTGACGGCTTACGCTAGAGATCTGGATCAACAAAAGGCGTTAGAGTCTGGCTTTCAAAGACATTTGAGCAAACCTGTGGAACCAGAAGCATTAGTGCAGACGATCGTCACATTGCTGAAGAGCACCAAATGAATCAACATAATTCAGTACTATCAGTTTCCAATTAGCTAGACGGATTAGTTGAAAGAGAAATGGGCATGACATTGGTAATGCATACGACAGGAGAAGCAGCATGAACCAGTCCGACCATCTGAGCGATCACGAACTGGAGCGCTTCTTCCCAGGCGATAGTGAGCTTGCAGTTCGAATGCGTGCCCTTGATTGGTCACAAACATTGCTTGGTCCCTTTTCCGGCTGGGCATCGAGCCTGAAAACAGCCGTAAGTATTAGCTTAAACTCCCGCTTTCCGATGGTGATTTGGTGGGGCAAGGAACTTGTGTTGATTTATAACGATGCTTGGCGACCCATCCTAGGCACTAAACACCCAAACGCACTCGGACGACCAGGACAAGAAGTTTGGTCAGAAATTTGGGACATTATTGGCGTGCAGCTTCACAGCGTTCTGGAAACAGCCCAAGCAACCTGGTCTGAAGATATGCTGCTGCTCGTCGATCGCTATGGATTCACCGAGGAAACCTATTTCACTTACTCCTATAGCCCTATCTTCCTGAGTACAGGAGAGGTTGGAGGGGCGTTCACTGCTGTGACTGAGACCACCCGGCGAGTGATCGGTGAACGGCAACTCAGAACGTTACGAGAACTAGCAGCAAACACAGTGGAAGCCAAGTCAGTTGGGGAAACCTGTCGGATCGCCAGTGCCACTCTGGCAAACAACCCTTACGACATCCCCTTTGCCTTGCTGTACTTAGTCGAACAAGCTGGCACAGAGGCTCATCTGGTCGGAACGGTCAGGGTAGACGCCGAAACTCCTGCCAGTCCTAAACAGGTTGACCTAACTCAAGAAAATGATGACTGGGAGTTTGCCAAGGTACGCAGGACAGGAACCCTTGAAATTATTGATGATTTAATGACCCGGTTTGGGAGGCTAACGGGTGGAGCTTGGGATGAGCCTTCGCGATCTGCCATTGTCTTGCCAATTGTTCAAGCTGGGCAAAAGCAGCAATTATCAGGGTTATTGGTGCTTGGAGTTAGCCCTCGACGTGCATTTAATGATGAGTACCAGGGCTTTTTTGAACTGGTTGCCAGCAATGTAGCAACGGCGATCGCCAATGCCCAGGCCTATGAAGAAGAACGCAAACGGGCTGAAGCACTCGCCGAACTCGATCGCGCTAAAACCGTGTTTTTCAGCAACGTGAGTCATGAGTTTCGCACACCCCTGACGTTGATGCTGGGTCCGATTGAAGATGCGTTGAGCGATCGGGATGAACCTCTGCTTGCAAATCAGCAAACGCGAATTGAAATGGTGCAACGGAATGGCTTGCGGTTGTTGAAGCTGGTCAATACGCTCCTTGACTTTTCTCGAATCGAATCTGGGAGAAGTCAAGTGGTCTATGAACCAACAGATTTAGCAGAATTTACCGCAGAATTGGCAGGTGTCTTCCGTTCGGCGATCGAACGCGCCAATCTTCGGCTGGTTGTCAATTGTTCTCCGTTACCCAAACCCGTGTATGTCGATCGCGAACTGTGGGAAAAGATCGTCCTCAATTTGCTCTCGAATGCCTTCAAGTTCACCTTTGCAGGAGAGATCTCAGTTTACCTGGAATGGCAAGGCAACCATGTTCAGCTAGCCGTGCGGGACACGGGTATTGGTATTCCGGCTGGGGAACTGCCTCAACTGTTTGAGCGGTTTCATCGAGTTAAAGGAGCACAGGGGCGCAGCTTTGAGGGATCGGGAATTGGACTTTCCCTGGTTCAGGAGTTAGTGAGATTGCACCAGGGCACGATCGACGTTGCCAGTGTGGAAGGGCAAGGAACCTGCTTCACAATCACTATTCCAACCGGAACAGATCATTTGCCCCAAGACCGCATTAATGCCGATCGCACCTCATCATCAACGGCATTACGTGCGAACGCTTATGTGGAAGAAGCCCTACGTTGGCTCCCTGAAGCAGGGAATGGGAAATCGGAAATCGGAAATCGGGAAGAAATACTTCCGACCCTCACTCCTGACTCTCCAGTGCCTACCCCCTCGGCTGCCCGGATTCTTTTAGCAGACGACAACACGGATATGCGCGATTACGTCAAGCGGCTTTTAAGTCAGCAATACGAGGTAGAAGCAGTATCAGATGGCGCTAAAGCTCTGGCGGCTGCTCGGCAGCGGGTTCCAGATTTAGTCTTGACAGATGTGATGATGCCGCAACTGGATGGGTTTGGCTTATTACAAGCCCTGCGAGCCGATCCGCAAACGAGAGAGGTTCCCATCATTCTGCTGTCTGCTCGTGCGGGAGAAGAAGCCCGCGTGGAGGGATTAGCAGCAGGAGCCGATGATTATCTGACCAAACCCTTTTCTGCCCGTGAGTTAATCGCGCGAGTGGAGGCAAGTCTAAAACTGGCTCAATTGCGGCGAGAAGCAACCCAGCAAGAGCATTTGCTCCGGATGGAAGCAGAAACCATTAGAGCTAGATTAGAAAGCGTTTTGGCTGGGATTAATGATCAATTCATTGTGCTCGATCGCGAATGGCGCTATACCTTTGTGAATGAGCAAGTATCCGCAGTAACGGGCAAGACTCAGGAAGAGTTGCTGGGGCACTGCATCTGGAAGTTGTTTCCTGAAGTCGTGAACACGCCCTTTGATACTGCTGTGCATCGTGCCGTAACTGAACAAATCTTTGTTCGAGTCGAACTTTTTTATCCACCCATCCAACGCTGGTTTGAGAATCGCATTTATCCCTTTGCAAAGGGTGTCACCATTTTCGTTAGTGATATTAGTGATCGCAAACAAGCTGAAGCAGAACGGGAGCAACTGCTTGTCCGGGAGCAAGCAGCACGACAAGAAGCCGAGCAAGCGAACCGCATTAAAGATGAATTTCTCGCCGTGCTCTCTCATGAGTTGCGATCGCCGCTCAATCCCATTCTGGGTTGGTCAAGACTGCTGCAAAACGGCAACCTAGACGAAGCAAAGACCAAGCAAGCGATCGCCACCATTGAACGCAACGCCAAACTGCAAGCGGAATTGATTGAGGATTTGTTGGATGTCTCCCGAATTCTCCAAGGCAAATTAGCTCTCAATGTCAGTCCAGTTGATTTGGCAGTCATTATTAAAGCAGCACTCGAAACAGTGCGACTCGCAGCAGAAGCCAAATCGATTCAGATGAAATTCAGCTTGTCTGAGGTTGGACAGGTTTCAGGCGATGCAACTCGTTTACAGCAAGTGGTGTGGAACCTGCTCTCTAATGCGGTTAAGTTCACACCCGCAGGGGGTCAAGTTGAGGTGCGACTAGCACAGACCGATCATCAAGCCCAAATCACGGTCAGTGATACCGGAGAAGGGATTCCTGCTGAGTTCTTACCCTACGTCTTCGATTACTTTCGCCAAGCAGATAGTACAACCACTCGTAGATTTGGGGGATTAGGACTGGGTTTAGCGATCGCACGTCACTTGGTTGAACTTCACGGCGGCACAGTACAGGCAGCCAGTAGAGGTGAAGGTATGGGAGCAACGTTCACAGTCAAACTACCACTGCCAAGGACTGAGAACCAAGGACTGAGGACTGAGGGTTTAGCATTCAACACTCAGCATTCAACACTCAGTCCTTTAGAGGGCGTTCAAGTTTTGGTGATTGATGACGAAGTTGATTCATGCGAGTTTGTGGCGTTTGTTCTGGAGCAGGCAGGTGCCAGCGTCACCACTGCTGCGACCGCCAGCGAAGGATTTTTAGCATTAACGCAGTCTCCGCCTGATATACTCCTGAGCGACATTGGCATGCCTGACATGGATGGCTATATGTTGATGCGACAGATTAGGAGACTGCCACCTGAGCAAGGAGGACAAGTCAAGGCAATCGCCCTGACGGCTTACGCTAGAGATCTAGATCAACAGCAAGCGCTACAAGCTGGATTTCAACAGCATTTGAGCAAACCTGTGGATCCAGAGGTGGTGATAAAAACTGTTGTAGCGTTAGTGCAAAAGGACGACAGTGAATATTAACCACACTAAATCTGACATCCTTTTAACAAGCAAATCTCATTATGAAACCCAATGACGAAAACGGCAGGCTACTCCTGTAGGCTCCTATCAGCAAGCCTTTCAGCCTTAGCGACCATTTTGTCTTCATTGCTATACAAGGACGGATATTGAAGTAAAGCACTGCCCGCTTTGGGAAGCTCGATCGCACCATCAAAGACTTGGAGGGCAGTCCGGAGGCGACGGGTTCCAACCCGCATCTGATGTAATGCTTCTGGATTTTTATCTGCCAGTACCTTCTTTTCTTGCTTAACGATACGGCGATATTGTTCCGCAATGACCTGGTGAGCGTACGCTTCCAATGGTTGGGGAAGTTGAGCTATTGAGTTTGCTGATTCACCCTGTTGTGCTTCAAACATAGCCTCTAACTTCAAATTGAAAGACTGAACCCTGAGCCAGAATGGGATTTTAATCGAAGATTAACCTAGATTAAATCACCCAATCGTATGGTTTTAACCAAAACAGAATCTTCGCTAAGTTTGAGGGATTTAGGGACAGGTACATTACCAAATCTGAGGTATTGCAGTAGCAATCGAATCGAGTGATTTTGTTTAGCTTCTTGATTGCGTTCCTACGGCTATGAATCGAGCCGCACTCTGGGCCCCACTCTGGGCACTGCACGGAAATCAGTCCTAATTCATACCCTAATTATGCAACGCCGTAATTATGCAACGCCGTGCGATGACAAGCTTTAAGCAGCATCCTAAGAACCAACAGAGTAAGTAACGCTTCCACTGAGGTTAACTGCATCGCTGGTTCGGTTAGCCAGATTGGCAATTAGCGCAATGAGCTGGGTTGGGTTAATGGGTTTAGCCAGATGATCTTGAAACCCTGCTGAGAAAGCGGCTTGGCGATCTTCTTCCCTGGCATAGGCAGTCACTGCGATCGCCGGAATTTGTCCACCCTGCTCAGGGTTGAGCGCGCGCACTTGCTTTAAGAGCGTATAGCCATCCTCACCCGGCATCCCAATATCGCTAATCAGTAAGTTGAATGGTTTGACTGCACTGGTTAAGGCTGAGAGTCCTTCGCTGGCAGATGCAGCAGCAATCACTTCAGCTCCACACTCTTGCAGAATTGAAAGCAGCAGGATGCGGGCATCTTGATCATCATCAATGATGAGGATTCGCAGCCTATTGAATTGAGCCGGACAACCAAACGGGTCAGCCACATCAATTTCAGAAGAGCTGGGTTTTGTCTGCTTGAACTCCAGTCTTGAAGCAAGCAGCGGTAGCTTCACGGTGAAGGTTGCTCCCCTCCCTTCGCCCATACTATTGGCAGCAACACTCCCTCCGTGTAAATCAACCAGATGCCGCACGATCGCCAAACCTAAGCCCAAGCCGCCATGCGTGCGGGTAATTGAACTATCTGCCTGTCGAAAGCGATCGAACACGTAGGGGAGAAATTCGGGCTTGATGCCCTGTCCAGTGTCAGTGACGGTAATTTGAGCGTGACGGGAATGGGGAGATGGGGGGATGGCATATTCTCCCACGCCTCCATCAATTTGCTCTAGTCGCACCTCCACTTGCCCACCCTGCGGTGTGAATTTGACTGCATTGCTGAGTAGGTTCCAAACGACCTGCTGCAATCGTTCTGAATCTCCTGAAATCTGCCCAATCTGAGAGTTTGTAGTGACGTGGAGCTGAATATTTTTGGCTTCTGCGGTTGGGCGCACGGTTTCAATCGCGGCTTCAACCACGGGCAGTAGCTCCAGCGGTCGGAGGGTGAGGCGGAGTTTACCTTGCAGAACCCGGGATACGTCAAGCAAATCTTCAACCAGTCTTGCCTGTGCCCTGGCATTGCGTTCAACCGTTTCTAAGGCACGAGTGGTGGTAGGAGCGTCAAACTGGCGATTGCGAAGGAGGCTCAGCCAGCCAATAATGGCGTTGAGGGGCGATCGCAGCTCGTGGGACAACATCGCCAGAAATTCATCTTTGATGCGGTTGGCTTCCTGCGATTTTTGATAAAGGTGAGCATTATCGATCGCCAGTGCCGCGCGATCGGCAATATCTTGCAGGAAGATTTGATCGTCGTGGGTATAAGGCTGATTGGGGGCCTCTCGAATTAAGATCAAGCTGCCAATGCTCCGTTCGCGGACTTGAAGCGGCACAATCATCAGACTGTGAATGGCAAATTGCTCTAGATAGGGTGAATAGTCTGCTGTGAAAGGGGCAAAGGATTCTGTAGCAGTCGCGATCGGCAAACGCAGGGATTGCTGAGTATGTAGAACTCGGGCAGATAGCCCTTCATTGGCTCGCTGTGGAAAGGTATTGCCCAGGTGTCGCAGCAGGGCGATCGCTTCAGGCGTGGGATGATAAACTGCCCGAATCTGGAGCCACTTACCATCATCAGAAATCAGTTGCAGAATGCAGACCTCTCCAATCAAGTTCCCAACTTGGCGGCAGACCGTATCCAGCAGGGTTTGAAAATCCAGAATGGCTTCTGAGAAGATGCGAGAGGTTTCTGCCAGCATTTGCAGGCGATTCGCATAGTTCACCAGCCGCGCTTCAGCGTGCTTACGAGCTTTTCGTTCTTCTGCTTCTTTAAGGGCACGCTGAACCGAGGGAACCAATCGCTCTAGCCGCTGTTTCAGTACATAATCAGTTGCACCGCTTTTGAGCATCTCTACGGCCACTTCTTCTCCCAATGTCGCCGAAACAAAGAGAAAAGGGATATCGGGGCACTGTTCACGGGCAATTTTTAGCGCAGAAAATCCATCAAACGAGGGCAGCGAGTAGTCTGCCAGAATCAGATCGAAATCATGCTGGGCGATCGCCGCTATAAAATCCTGCCGGGTTTGCACCTGCACCAGTTCATAGTCCAGTCCGCCTTCCAGCAACACAGCCTGGATCAGATCAGCATCGATCGCACTATCTTCAAGCAACAGGAAACGGAGTAGGGTCATCGCAGGTTTAATCTTGGGGAACAGGGCGAGCAGGTGGAAGTGCACCAGGAGGCGGTTGGTTGACGACTGCCCAGAACAACCCTAGCTCCTTAATCGCTTCGACAAACTCATGAAAATCGACGGGTTTGACCACATAAGCATTGGTATTCAAGTTGTAGCTATTGACTAGATCTTTTTCTTCGCGGGAAGAAGTCAGGATCACGACGGGTACCGCTTTCAGTTCTGGGTCAGACTTGAGTTTGGCAAGCACTTCCAGCCCATCAACTTTAGGCAATTTCAGATCGAGCAGCACCACCCCCGGATGCCCTTCTCGCCGCAATCGGTAAATGCCGCGTCGATAAAGGTAATCTAGTGCTTCTTCCCCATCTCGCGTCACGACGACTTCATTGGCTAAACAGTTTTCTGCCAGGGCTGCCAGAATAAGCTCAATATCTCTCGCGCTATCTTCCACCAGTAAAATTCGCTTTAGTTCCATGTCGCCTCCTGGTGTGGGGTGTTGGGGAGCGAAAAGTAGAAGGCAGCCCCGCGATCGAGTTCTCCTTCTGCCCAGACCTTGCCACCATGCCGATGAATAATGCGCTGCACATTGGCTAAGCCGATGCCCGTTCCCTCAAACTGCTCGTTAGTATGCAATCGTTGAA
>NZ_JACJOR010000190.1:0-15720 GCF_014695615.1 Leptolyngbya sp. FACHB-711 | reverse complement strand
GCTTCGCCCTGCTGTTTTGCATCCAGGACACCAAAGGCGTTGAGTACCGTATAGGGAAACTGGGTTTTGTGTTCCACGCCGCAGGAAGAAACAAAGACAAATCGCTGAAGATAACTTGGAGCTGCCTCAACCACATGGCGCACGCCGTCCGCATCGACAATTTGGGGACTATTTTTGGCGTGAGCATCCCGGTAGCCTTTGTCCAGGAGAATCTTGCTCCACTGCTGGAGCGTTTGCAGCCCTTTCGCTTCGGGGAGGTCAAACTGCCAACGAGCCGAAGGAAACGCGGTTGTTCCAGTGGCGCAAATCAGATGGGTAATGCCCAGCATGGCAGACGGCAAGGTTTCAGGCTGACGAATATCCCCGATTGCCGCTTCTACTCGATCGCCAAACAGTTTTTCTGCTTTCTCTGCACTGCGCGTCAAAACCCGAACCGGAATTTCTTTTTCCAGCAGCTTTGCCACCGCTAACTGTCCCACGCCTCCGGTTGCACCCACCACCAGCACCAGATCTGCCACGATCGCCTTCCTCCTGAAATTTTGGTTTCTAATTCTTCGATCTACGTCAGCTTAGAAGGATTGCTCCAGCGGCGAATCTGCTGAACGAATTAAGTTTTGCTGAATGAAACCCTGAAGGATTTGTAGGATACGTGCGATCGATCTAGCACCTATCGAACTTTCTCACCGGAATGACTAATCTTGTTGCCCTTGTGCCCGTCGAGCATGGTAATGGGCTGCGGCTCCCGAATTGATGGTTCGCAAAAATGTAACGAGAGAACCTAGTGCTGGAACATTGCTAGAAAATAAGGAATCAACCCCTTTGCAGGAGTCATCACAGCAGTAATCAGCTCTACGTCTCAACTTAAAGTCCCCCCTTGCTCTTTCAAAGCAGCAATTTACAGATGGGGGATTCAGGAGGCAATGTAGAGACTCCAAGACTCCTCAAACAACCTTTTTTCACCTCAATTCATTTGCGACCCATCCATGCTGACTCCCTTCGATCGCCAAACTCAATCCCACCATTTCAGCCCATTCGCTTTCCTCACTAGACCCAAACGCCTCATGCTATGGGGACTAAGTGGAATCACCTTACTGCTGGTGAGCTGTCAATCTGCGCCTCGCCCCCTCCCGGCTCCCGCTACTCCTTCAGAAACACCAATCCAAACCGATACGACCTCGTCCACTTCCAGTCCATCTGCGTCGAAGCGGTATGCGTTTCCGCAAGCAGGGTTCGGCTTTGTCTATCCCGCAGATTTTGCGATTGCCGATCCGGTCGATAATGCTTCTGATGGACTCGTGCTGCTAGAACTCTGGCAGCAGAAAGTGTATGACGACATCGTGGCCGGAAAGTATGAAGGCGGAACCGAATATCCGTCCAGTGTCCAAGTCGTCGTCGATCGCAATCCCGATAACCTGGATTTACAAGCCTGGGTTGAAGGTCACTCCAGCCGCTTCTCGCAGCCAAAAGACTTTCAGGCGCGATCGATCGCTGGTCAAAACGGGCTGAGCTTTCGTTCTACTGGCTTATATGAACATGAAAACGTAGTGGTTGCTCATCCCAGCGGGGAAGCAGTAATTGTCATCAGTCTGGCGACGATCGGCAATCCAGAAGTGGATGAACCCAATCGACGAGCATTCACCGAGATTGTGAACAGCTTAGAGCTTGTCTCACCGATTCAATCCTGAGCCAGAATATTCAGGAGATTTGGCGCGAAACATCAGCAGCGGTGGACGAATGCAAAGATACAGCAGCGGTCCAAACAGGGGAATGAACGCAACCAGCCCATAAAGCTGTGAGTCATTACGTAGCCCCCGTCGCGCCATATCATCGGTCAGCAACGTGGGATAGGGAAACAGCAAACAGAGAATGCCAAATGCCAGCGTCATTGCGTGGATAAAGCGATCGCTCTGAAAAACTTGAACAAACGCTCCCCAATCGCCAAAGAACAGGGCAAATCCCAGCAAAAACAGCGTACTGCCCGTCAAAATCAGCCCTGTGATTGGAGAATCGAGCCACTTTAACCAGGCATCCTTTTCACCGGAAAACTGCTGATTGGGTTCGCGCAGTGCCAGATAGGGAACCAGGGATAGAAATCCAGTTCCAACTGAACCCAGCATAAATGCCCAGGCGGGTAATTTTTGCATTCTACCGTCTGAGAAGATCAGACAGCTATAAATCAATAGCCAAATGCCAATCATGCTAAACAGCGAAATCGTCACCGGATTGATCGCAGGTATCTGTCCCTTGAGAAGCGTTTGCACAGGTTCTAACAAATTGACCCGCAGCGGCGGCGCAAACAAAAACACATAGGCAATAAAACCTAGCTCAATCAACCAGAGAATCAGTCTACGCAGCATTATCCTCCTCCCTTTTCATCGTCCTCGATGGCTTGCTTCTCAGATGCTTCGCAGTTTCCCTTGTGGGGTAATTGCTTCCCTTATTGTTCAGAGTTTATGCGACGAAAAACACTGCCAGAGGGAAGACGTGCAAGCTCTTTGATAACCCACTAAGAGGACTGTCTGAGGAAACGGTGACTGCAATTTTATTCGGCGATCGATCATCAATAAATCATCAATGAATTATCAATAGAATATGTATAGTTTCTGCTGCCACATTAATAATTGGTAATTTATTGATACCTTGACTTGAATTTATTTATTAGAGTCATCACAAAAAAATCAATTTTGTCTATCTATTATTGTTGGTATATCAGTATATTTTGCCTTCGATTGGGGTTAACGAATCACCCAAAAATTTTCTGAAAGTCACTTTTGCATAAATTTAGTGAATTTTAATCAAGCAATAGGGTTTACAGACTATTGATGATTATCTGTAAGTTGATGATTGTCTGTAAACATAGCGATCGTTTCTCTGGCGATGCGTTTAGTTGGGCAATCGAGAGATGCAGTAGGGTAGGGAGTTGAACCTGACCATCTACCTGGTCGATCGCCTGCTGTGCGTCAGAAGAAATTCAAGACAAACTATGGAGAAGACGGAGAAGAGTTTGGAGAAGGACTCGGAGCGGCTGGACTTGCAGGAGACGCTTCAGGACTCGGAGAACTTGCCGAACTCGGTGATGCATCAGGGGATGGATCAGGTGACGGCTTTGGAGATGCTTCAGGACTCGGAGAAGATGCACCGGGAGATGGGCTGGGAGACGCTGCGGGTGCAGCCTGCTTTTCCGCTGCTGTTTGTTTCCATTCTGCTAAAGGACGATTGACTGCATTCTCAAAGCTGGGAGAAACCAGGCTTACTTTTAGATCGGCATTGGCGTCGGTGGATGGATCAGCTAGCGCGTAGAGAAAACTGCGGTTAAAGTCATATTCCCCTACAATCAGGCGATGGGTTTCCTGGTTGTCGAGCGTGACTTCGATCGCTGCAAACGGCTGATGAAATCCATACTGTTCTCGCTGTGCTGCCGGAACTGTAAACGTCCGATCGCTCGTGCCCGATGTCATTAGATCCAGCAGAAAGGCGATCGAGGCGGCACTGGCAGGGGTTTGTTCAGGTTGCTGCATTTGCCAGATTCCCTCAGCGTCACGCTCAAACTTAAGCGACCGAAGGGGCGTCGTGAGCGACAGCGTTTTAACCTGCTTTTCGGTGAAGGCAAAGAGATCGCTAGGTTCGCTCTGGGAAGCCTGCTGACCCTGTGATTGATTTTGAGGCTGATTTTGTACCGCCACCAGCGTTACGCCACCCAGCAGTAAAGCAGTGAGCAGCAGCAGAAAAGTAGAGGGTTTGATCTTCATTGCTTCTGCAAGTTCAAGGAATCGGATCTTAGAGAACAGTTATCGCCGCTTCCACCACACCAGTCCGGCAGCAGCAAAAGCGATCGCAGGCAGCAGCGCAAGCGCAGTTCCGGCGGCAGACATCTGCTGTTGAGGAGACATCACAATCCGGCGATTTTTCACTTCTCGCGGACGAATCGCCAACACCTGATCGTCTTGCTGACTCAGCCAGCCCAGCGAGTTCAAAAACACATCGCTGTTAAGCTGCTGGGCAAATACGCCGTCTGTTGCGAAGCCAGAGTTGCCAATCACCACCAGGCGAGATTGTCCCTTATTTTCGCTGGCTGCTGGATTGGGGCTGGGACTGGCTGCTGGACTAGGGCTGGCTTCCGGGCTAGGACTCGAACTGGAACTGGCACTGGCTTCCGGGCTAGGACTGGCACTGGGGCTGGCACTGGGACTGGCACTGGGACTGGCACTAGGACTGGCACTGGGGCTGGGACTGGGACTCGGAGCAGGGCTTGGAGCTTCTGCCTGTACCCCCCGGCTCAGGGCATAGCCGATCGCAAATGGACCCTTTGGATCGGTCGCTGCATCGAACTGAAGTTCACCATTTTCGGCAACGCGCTGGGCGGTGGTGCGATCGCTGGTAATCAGAAGACCCGTGGCTTCGATGCCCTCGACCTGCCGCTGCTGCACCGGACGCGCTAGAGGATAAAAGGAAATGCCGTTGCCAAAGCTGCGTGTGATCGGATGATCGCCATATTGATTAATAATCGTCACGCCCGGACCCAAGCCAGAAGCTTCTCCGGCGGGGTCAATGACAATGCGATCGCTCATCTGAAGTCCCCACTCCTCCAGCAGCGGATTGAGCTTGGGGTCGGTTTGCGGATCGATCAGCAGCATTAAGCCGCTCTTGCGCTTCAGATACTCCCTGAGGGCTTTGACTTCTGATTCGATCAAGGGACGCTGGGGACTGGCAATTACCAGCACAGCAGCATCTGCCGGAACCTGCGGGTTTTCTGCCAGGTTGAGCGGCGCGCCTTCATAGGCTTCTTCAGTAAGCCGCTGGGATGCCTGCAAAAAGCCGCCCTGTCCTGCTTCTAGCTTGCGTTCACCGTGTCCCTGCAAGAAGTAAACCTTTTGCGGCTGGCTGTTGGTGATTTGGGCAATGCCGTTGGTCAGCCGTCGTTCTGAAAGTTTTTGCTCTGGAGTCACGGTCTGCACAGGTCGGCGGTTCGTTCCCGATTCAACAAATACATCGCCGATCGTCTGCACTTTGTATTCTCGCGCCAGTCCCGGTTCGCGCTGGGGGTCGATGTACTGATAGCTGAAATTAGAGTTGATTCGCCGATAGTTATCGAGCAACTGCTGATCGATCGGATTGGGTGTGGGCGAAAAAATCGTGGCTTTAACGGGCTGTTGAAGCTGCTGCGCGATCTCCTGCGACTGAGGAGCAAGGGTAAAAATCTGGTTTTCCGTCAGGTCAACCCGGCTGTTAAACCGCACTGCTAGAAAGTTCACCATGCCCAAAATGGCTAAAACGGCAAGGGCAGACAGCAGCGCATTGGTGCCAATTTGAGTCGATCGCCTACCCCAAAAATTTGGCTGCTGATAAATCAGAAATACTAGCCACAGTCCGAGGAGAACAAATCCAGCGATCATTAGTCCAGATGGAATGCCCGCCCAGTTTCCCGCTACGATTCCTGCGGTCGCACCCACAATCATCAGCACAGGACCAAGCCAAAATAGCCACTTGAGATGGTTCCAGTTCAGTTGCTTCCAGTTCAGTCGTTTTGTCAGCTTCATGGACATCTGAGGAAATAGGGAGAGACAGAGAAATAAACCTGTTTGTATGGATGAGCCGGAGGGAAACTGCGATCCCCCAACTAGCTACGCTGGAATCGAAATGCCTCGATCGACTGTGCCGTGAGAAATAGCCCCAGCACAATGTAGCTGAGAAACACAATCAAGCTACTGCTGTCTACAATGCCCTGCGTCAGGTTCGTGTAGTTTTTCACCAGAGACAGATGACCCAGCGCATTACCTACTGGACCACCGATCGCGTTAGCGACCAGATCTACGACCCATAGGAGCAAAATCAGCCCGAACGTGAGAATTGCCGCCAGAATTGTGCTGTCCGTCAGCGAAGAGATAAACATCCCCAGCGACAAAATCGCCGCCCCCATCAGAATCAGGGCAAAGTGGCCCAGCAGCATCACCGTGGGCGACACAGGCGGGTCAGCAGCACTCAGGGCGATCGCTTGATACACTAGCAACGGCAGCACCAGCGTTGTAAAAAACGTGACCACGCCCAACAGCTTGCCCAGCGCGACCGCCCAGTTTGTTACCGGAGAAGTTGCTAGAAGTTCGATCGTGCCCCGCTTGCGCTCTTCGGTGTAGAGCCCCATCGACAAAATCGGCAGCACAAACAGAGCCAGCGAGCCCAGTACCCCCAAAAACACCGTGAGAAACTGATAGGCAACGTCGATCGGCGGTTCTGTAATTCCTACCTGATCGCGCACTGCTACTTGAGCAATTAACCCTTCGGGGCTAAGCAAAATCGACACAAAGAAAAAGCCGCTCAGCAGCCAGAACACGCCTGCAATGATGTAGGCAAAGGGAGAAGCAAAATAGCTTTGCAGTTCCCGCCGATAGATTGCGATGATGTTGCTTAATACGATTCCCATTGCCGCTTCTCCTTATATCGCCGTACCCGTTGCCGAATTAGACTCGCTCTGTGCTGCTGCTTCTCCGAGGGCTTCTTCTGAAATCGTTTCTTCGGTCGTCAGTTCCAAAAACACTTCTTCCAAACTCACCTGCACTCGCCGCATTTCGTGTAGCCCCCAGCCTGCGGAGACGATCGCCGCTGCAATATCGCGTCCTACATGATGTCCAGCCTGGAGTTCTGCGTCTAATGTCAGACGATATCGGCGGTGCGTCCCCGGTAAAGCCTCGTCTGCAATGACCTCAACTGCATTAATCGGGGGCAACTGCTGAAGCTGCTGCTGGATCAAAAGTGGATCGCCTTCGACCTCTAGCTCATAACCCGCCCCGCCCGTGAGCTGTGCCATGAGCTGATCGGGTGTGTTCATCGCGACTACCTGCCCCCGGTTGATAATTGCCACCCGGCTACAAGTCATACTTACTTCTGGCAGGATATGGGTCGAGAGAATAATCGTATGCTCTCCCGCCAGGCTCTTAATCAAATTGCGAACTTCGATAATTTGACGGGGATCAAGCCCAACCGTGGGTTCATCTAGAATAATCGCGGGCGGATCATGCACGATCGCCTGGGCAATGCCGACTCTCTGACGAAATCCCTTCGACAGCTTGCGAATTAAAACCTGTCGCTTGTCCAACAAGCCGCACCGCTTCATTGCTAGCTTTACCCGCGTGGGACGATCGCCTGCCGAAACCCCCTTAAGCCGACCGACAAAATTCAGATAGCCCTCCACCGACATATCCGGGTAGAGCGGCGGATTTTCGGGCAGATAGCCAATGCGCTGACGCACTGCCATCGAGTCTTCATGCACCTCAAAGCCAGCAATTCGGGCTGTGCCGCTGGTCGCAGGCAAATAGCCTGTCAAAATTCGCATCGTCGTGGTTTTCCCGGCTCCGTTTGGTCCCAGGAAGCCCAGAATTTCGCCTTTCTCCACGGAAAATGTGATGTCCTGGATCGCGGAAGTCGTGCCGTAAATCTTACTCAGATGGTCTGCTTCAATCATTCTGCTTTTGTTGTGCTTCAGATGGTTCTGCTTCAGATGGCTTGCTTTGGTTATTCTGCTGCAATCATAAGCGACATGATCGGGAGGGTCGGAGATCGCCAATTCAGGTCAATTCGCATTTGTTCGGCATCTATAAGGAGATTTGAGAAGGGTTCCAGGTTCTGCATTGTCCCCTAAATTCCTGACAGGTGGGAAACTTTGAGCGTTAAAACCGATCGGCTCGGTTTTCCTAGAATTAGGGGTTAGGGGGGCGGATCGAGTTGCAGATACAACGCTTCAAACATCCTCTTTAGACGGAATTCTCCAGAAATTCCCTGAAATCTTCCCGGAAAAGAACTGCACCGCTAATCATAAGGCGATCGGACAAGTTCTAACCAAAGGGAATCCAACCGTGTCAGATCTTAACGATATTTTCCTGCAGTTGACTTGACGAAGTTTTGATAACTTTGTTACGATTAGCAATAGAATAAAGTATTCTTAACACAAGTTCGCAGCGCAAGCTTGCAACACAAGTTCGCAGAAAGGATCTTCTTTTCCTATGGGTCTGGCAAATCAGTCTTACTTTTATTGGTTTAGCTTTACCACGGCTCACCGGGGGTAATTCCACTCAGTTAGGGAACCTCTCGATGAGCCGCAGAACTTGAAAGTCTGCGGTTTTTGTTTTATCTAGCTTCTTCGATTAATCACACTCGATTCGCACCGATGACGACTATGCCCTACACTGTTTGGTTTTTTGGCTTTTACTTTTGGACCAGGCTCACGTCCGGGTAAAGTCGTCATGCAAAAGTCGAACCCTACCCGGACAGCCTCAAGGCTCCGGGTTTTTTAATGCTCCTTCAGTCCCATCTCTCACTCAATCCCCAAAACTCCACCATGCAGAAAGCAAAACTTGTCCTCAAAACTTCCGCTCAGCCTCAAACAATCGTCCATTTAAGCGAAACTGTCACCGTTGGCGGTTCTGATTTGCTGATTGTCGGCGGACCCTGTGCCGTCGAAACCGCGGCACAAATGGAAGCAGTCGCCTGTCGCCTCGCTACGGGTCCAATTCAGGCAATTCGCGGCGGGGTGTACAAGCCCCGGACTTCGCCCTATGACTTCCAAGGACTCGGCATCGAAGGGCTGAAGATTCTGGCATCGGTGCGCGATCGCTACGGACTGCCTGTGATTACCGAAGTGATGGCAATTTCCCAAATCGAAGAAATCGCAGCTTATGCCGATGTGCTTCAGGTTGGCAGCCGCAATATGCAAAATTTCGATTTGCTCAAGGCACTGGGACAGGCAAACAAGCCGATTCTGCTGAAGCGCGGTTTGGCAGCGACGATCGAAGAATTCGTCATGGCAGCCGAATACATCATGAGCCACGGTAACCCGAACGTCATCCTTTGCGAGCGCGGCATTCGCAGTTTCGATACCTACACTCGCAACGTGCTGGATCTGGGTGCAGTCGTCGCATTGAAGCAAATCACTCACCTGCCCGTGATCGTTGACCCTAGTCATGCTGCCGGAAAGCGCGAACTCGTTCCCAATCTAGCAAAAGCGGCGATCGCTTGCGGTGCAGATGGCATTATCGTTGAGTGCCACCCGGAGCCGGAGCAGTCTGTTTCGGATGCGCGTCAGGCACTTTCGCTTGAGGAAATGGTGAATCTGGCGCGGAGTCTGGAGCCGATCGCTCAGGCTGTGGGTCGTACGATAGTTTCTGGAACCGGGAATGTACCCCGGTTTTCTTTTGTCTAAATCGCTTTTGTCCAAATCGCTTTTGTCTAAATTTCTCTTGCTCAAAAACAACTGCCAGAAATAACGAAATGAAGGACGTAGGGCGATCCATCTCTGTCTGAATTAAGATGCGGAGCGATCGCAACACTGATATCCTACTGAGAGTTTGCAGGGTTGGATTTGAACGATATCTGACACTCTGCGCCTCGCCCAAACGCTTCAACTCGCCCCTTTCGGCATGATTGACTTCGGTAAATTAATGCACCAGCAAGCCGATACCATTGTTCAGCAGTGGGTCGAAGCGGTGCGTCAGGATGAGCAAATTCAAACTACTGGCGAACTCACCTACAAAGCCATTCAAAATAGCTTGCCTAAAGTGCTAAATGCGCTGGCAACGATTTTGTCTGAGGAAGAACGCAGCGACGTGCAAACCCTGATCGAAACAACGCTAGAACATGGCATAGTCCGGGCGGATCAGGGGTTCGATCCGGGTGAGATTGCGCGGGAATATCGCCTGCTGCGATCGATTATTTTTGAGGTGATTGAAGCCGAGCTGCTTCAAGCTTCGGCTGCCGAACTGCTGCGTGCGGTCAGGTTAATTGACACGGTGATTGATGAGGCGATCGCCCGCTGCTTTCAAAGCTATACCGAGAGTCGGCTGCATGAGTTAGAGCAGCTTCAAAGTCAGCTTAAGTTGACGAATCAGGAATTGACCCGCCTCGTTCGCGCCAGCAAAGCTAATCTTTCAGAGCTTGCCCATGAGCTAAGAACGCCCCTCACTTCGATTATTGGCTACTCGGATCTGTTTTTGCGGCAGCATCGACAGGACGGTAGCACCAGAGACTCGGTTCCTAATCTAGAGAGTATCGATCGTGTTTTACAGGCAGGACGACAGTTGCTCCGCCTGATCAATGATTCGCTGGAAATCTCGCGCTACGATGCAGGACAAATGCAGCTTCAGCTCAGTCCGGTGAATATTTGTGAGCTGGTGCAGACGACGGTGGACATGGTGCAACCTCTGGTGGCGGCTAGAAATTTACAGCTCCAGTTTGACTGTGATCCCGCTCTAAATCATATTTTGACTGATTCTCTACGGCTTCAGCAAATCGTCACTAATCTGCTGAGCAATGCCATTCGCTACACCGAGCAAGGTGAAATTCATGTCATTTGTCGGGCGGAGGCGATCAATCTCCTAAAAGGGAAAGCGGATTCTCCCTGTTGGAGCCTGACAGTTGCAGATACCGGGTTGGGCATTGCCTCAGAGGAGCAGCAGCGCATTTTTGAACCCTATGTACAAAGCAATTTGCAGAAGCTCCGCGACAGCGAAAGTACGGGGTTGGGATTGGCAGTTGTTTCCCGATTGGTGAAGCTGTTCCAGGGCGAAATTCACCTCGAATCTCAGTTCGGCATTGGCTCTACCTTTATCCTGACTTTTCCGCTTCTGTCTCCCGATGGCTCTACTTTAGCTTCGATGTCTTGACCCTGCCGCGACAGCGATACATCCGATAACGGTATCCATCAACTGATTCTGGCTCTGTTTTTGCCGCACAACGCTGCTTTTTAAGCACTCGATCGACTAACCCTGGCTCTACCTCATGAAAATTAATTAGCCATAGATCGATCGGTGTTGTGACTTCGCTTAAAGTTTTGTCCAATGTTTCTGCAACTGTGCTGGTGCTGCGCGGAGTATCGTGCGCCAGAAGAAACCGCAGATCGATCGGCAGCGTTTTTCCTGCTGAAGTCGCCTGGGAGCCAGCCTGTTCAACTGCCAGAGCAACTCCCATCAACCGCCCGGTTTGCCCATGGGTGCGGTGGGGAATCGCAATCAAAGTGCTCTGCGAGGAGTGCCGCAGAATATCCTGTGCAACCACATCCGGGCGATGAACTTTTTGATAGCCCAAATTGAAAACAACGGTCAGTCCACCGACTAGACTCAAAAGCCCGATTAAAAGAATGGTTTTGCGTCTACTTACGCGCAGCAGCTTGAGTAGGGCGATCGACACTTGATCAGCACGGGTTTGGGCAATCTCACGAACAACATTCCACCCTGCCGCCAGACCTGCCGCGATCAGGGCAACCGTCCCCGGAAAGTAAACAAAGTTGTAGCGAAACGCGCCGGTCAACTCTGCCTCAAAAAGATAGGTGATGCTAAAGAACAGTAAAATTGCACTGATGACAAAGCAGCCCAGCACCCAAACGGAAAGTCGGGTATCCCGATCGACACACTGCACGTTTAGCCCCCAGAAGACTTTGGGCAGTGTCCACAGGGTCAACATCAACAGCCCTGCTCCCGATAGGACAGCGATCGTCTCTGAAGGGGACTGGATTGGTAACAGATAAATCATCGAAATCCAGCCTGCCACTGCCTGACCGACCGGCTCTAACCAGGCAAATCCACTGCGCTCGCCTCGATAAATCCAGCGCGTTAGCTCCCCATCCTGAATATTCAGCAGCACCGGAAACCAAACGATTCCCGTGCCCGCAGTTCCGGCTGCCACAAGCCAGATGCGTTGCCAGTGGACTGAAGGATGCCAGATTCCTCCTTCTCGCCAGCTCTGCACCAATCCCAGACAGGCAATGACGACGGCTTCGGCAATCAGGGTAAAGGTAAAAAAGTAATGGCTCGCAATGCCCAACCCGTTGATCAAAATCCAAACCCAGCACACCCAGTAGGGCAACGCAATCCGATCGCGAATCGTGCGGGTAGCCACAATCAAACAGCAAAGGGAAGCAATAATCCAAAGAATTGGCAGCGTATAGTGCCGCGCTTCTTGAGCGAGATAAACGGCAAACGGTGAAACTGCCATCAGCCCGGCTGCTACCTGTCCCACAATCCGCGATCGAAACGCCAGCCGGCCTAGCCAATAACTTGCCGGAATCGAAGCAACGCCAAACAAAACCGACAGTGATCGAGCTGCCCAGGCGGAAACCGTTCCAAGCTGATTCGTCGGAAAAAGCTTCAGCCAAAAGTGGCTCAGTATGAAATACAGGGGCGGATGGTTACTCTCGCTCAGCAGCGATTGCACGACCTGATCCACGCCGGTTCTAGATTGCGGGCGCAGGGGCTGCAAAAGCTGATCGGCTGTAATCACCTGATCGAGCGGCACGGTCAAAAAACGATTGCCCAGGCTAAAGACGATCGTAGAAAACTCATCTGTCCAGAGCGGCTTTGCAGCAAGCTGAATCAGACGCAAACCCAGCCCCAATGCTATTAGAAACAGCAAAAGCCAGAGATGCTGCCGACCATGATTAAACGCCGCTTTCACGCTACGCGGGCTCCTTTAATGCGATGACTGCCCCAACCATGAAAACTTTTCCTGAAACTTCTCCCTTAAACGGGTTTGGGTTGACTCGATGCGGATTCTGCCAGCAGCGTCAGCAAGGCTTCAGCGAGACGATCGTAGTCCGCCAAACTGTTATAAAGCTGAGCTGAGATGCGAATCAGAGCGTTGCTTTGCAGTTCCCCCACGAAAGAATCGGCTTTACCCTGCCCGAAAACACGCTGCCAGGGAATCAAGGGCACTTCAATCTGAAAGCGATCGAACAACTGATGCTGTACCCCTGAGGCCAATTTCCCAGGTAAAGGAATCGCTGCCATTGAACCAACCAGGGTGTCGGGACAGGGAGGCGACACACTCAAGGCATGACAAAGAAGTTGACGCGCCCTGATTGCCATTTGATGATTGCGCTCTATGACGGCATTCCAGCCCCCTGGTAAGAGGGAGTCCATAAACTCAACTGCACTTGCCACACAGCAATAGGCGGTTGGGTCGTCTGTGCCTGTCCAATCAAACTCCAAATGAAAGCGCGATCGATCGGTCCGAACTGAATTTGCACCATGACTGATCACAAGCGGGCGAATCAAGGACTGCTTTGCTTCGGAAACATAGAGAAAAGCAGCTCCTTTCGGCGCACATAACCATTTATGACAGTTCCCTGTGTAGTATGTTACCCCTAATTCCTTCAGGTTGAGTGCCACCATTCCGGGGGCGTGTGCCCCATCGACCAAAACATCCACCCCTGAACCGCGAAGCTGCTGTGCGATCGATTGAATTGGAAAAATCAGCCCGGTCTGGCTGGTAATGTGATCCAGCAGCACAATTCGAGTTTTGTCAGAAACTTGTGACATAACAGCGGTGATTACCTGCTCAGCAGACGCTAACGGAAAGGGAACTTCTGCAACCACCACCGTTGCCCCAGATCGCTCCGCTATAAAATCCAGCGCATTGCGGCAGGCATTGTACTCATGATTCGTCGTCAGCAGCTCATCCCCCGCCCGCAAAGACAGCGATCGCAGCACTGTGTTCACGCCTGTGGTGGTATTGGGAACGAAGACCAGCTCTTGTGGCGTTGTTCCGATGAACTCGGCTAGCCGCTCACGCGATCGATCCAGCAATGGCTCATAGGCATCCTCAAAAAAGCGCAATGGCTCTGCCTCAAGCTGCTGTCGAAAAATTTGCTGCTGTTCCAGAACGGCGATCGGACAGGCTCCAAAAGAACCGTGGTTCAGAAACGTGATATTGGGATCGAGTGACCAATGATGGCGCCAGGGGGATTGAGGTTGCGTACCCAAATCTATCCCTGTCTGTCTTTTGTCGATTGATTTCATGGATGGCGATCGTCAACTTTAATCGTCAGCTTTAACTTTAAGTTGACAACCTATCATCCTTCTCTCACTGATCTAGCAAAACTTAACTGATCTAGCGAAATTTATTTTGATTGAATTGACTTAACTCCCCAGGCTGGATTCGAACCAGCGACCAATCGGTTAACAGCCGACCGCTCTACCACTGAGCTACTGAGGAATGCTCACGCGAATCTAATAATAGCCAGAAAAGCCTGAATTTGGCAACCACTTTTCTAAAATTTTTTGCTGAATGCAGCGGAGGCAACCAAATCAGAGCGAGAACCCAGCTTGATTCAGACAAATTTACAGACAAACTTATTCAAACAAATTCATCTAAGCAAAGCTTTCATCCAGGAAAACTAGCTTTTTTTCCGATCTTTGCCAAATCTCAGGTCGGCAAGACGCTGCTGAGCGGCAGGATCAAGCCCACTCGCTAAGAATCGACTGGTCGATTGCTTTTGTTGCCTGTGGGTTGTGCGATGCTGCCGTCGAACTCTGGCAAACATTAGCTCAACTTCTGTCTGAAGCTTTTGCGCTGACATCCACTCTGCCCCATAGCCGACCACGGTCAGCTGCTGAGCGCGATCGGAGGTTGCCACAATTAGCCTCTGACTGAGTTTACGCGGGTCATTGCGAAACAAGGCACAGGTTTTCTCAATATAGGAGTCTGCGGTTTGGCGATAGTCGGTGTAGCAGATACAAAGATAGCTGGTGATGACCTCGCGACTGCCCGGTGTGTCTTGATACTGAGCATCAAACACAACATGAGTATCAAAGCTGTGATAGGAGCTGTAGTCCATCAGGCTATGCAACAGCTCACGCCGCGCTTCCTCTAACCCATGTCGATCGCGGGTCTGCTTTAAGTCTGACCAAGCACCGATTACGTTATAGCCGTCAACTAGGAGCAGGGCTTGGGGAGGGGAAGAAGGCATAATTTACATTGGAGGGCAATGGGTAGAAGCTATTTTATATTCTTATATATTGTCATTCATGATTGCAAATTGTAAACCAGGAAGAGAACGACCCGCTTCGATTTCTTCTCATCATTCATTACAAATCGTTTTTGGGAATTGCTTGCCGAAGGGTGCTTGCCGTAGAAAGGGTCTGACCGAAGGCTAGAAGAATACTTGAAAAGCTTCTTACTTAAAATCTTCCTCAGAATCCGCGCTCAGCTCCTCATGCTAGTCTGCATCAGTCTTTGTTTCAGCCGAGTCGGATCGCCCTGATCCGCCACTTTGCCTGCTTCTAATAAAAATGCGCCATCACAATAGTCAAGCTCATCTAAACGGTGCGTTACCCAGAGTGCCGTCATGCCTCGGCTCCGCACCAATCCCTGAACTTGCCGCACCAGATCAAGCTGGCTATCAGGGTCAAGTAAAGCGGTCGGTTCATCGAGCAGCAGCACTTCACAATGGCGGGCGATCGCTCCTGCAATGGCAATCCGCTGTTTCTGTCCGCCGCTCAAAGCATAAATAGGGCGACGCTGAAGTGGCAAAAGATTCACAGCGTTCAATGCTTCCTCAACCCGCTGCCGCACTTGCCTAAAAGACAGCTTTTCTTCAACTAGACCAAAGGCAACATCTGCCCCCACTGTCGGCATCACGAGCTGATGATCAGGATTTTGAAAGACAAATCCAACCGGAGGCTGCACTTCAACGGTTCCAATCTGGGGCTTTAGTAGCCCGGTCAAGAGTTTCAGCAAGGTTGATTTGCCGCTGCCGTTTGTGCCCAGCAACATCCAAAATTCGCCCTGCGGCACTTCCAGCGAACAGGCTTGCAGGACGGGAGCTTCCTTGAGCCACTGAAAAGAAACGTCCTGAACAACGATCGAGGGTTTACCCATAATTTGGCTTGATACTTAACGTTACCTAGTTACAAGGAGTGGGGTGGCGATGTGAAGCAATTTCTCTTCGAGGTAATCGCC
>NZ_JACJOR010000019.1:0-2709 GCF_014695615.1 Leptolyngbya sp. FACHB-711 | reverse complement strand
CGGGGTTCATCGGCAAAATGGGAAGGAGCCTCGGTTTCGTTCGTTTGAATTCCTTGCCAAGATTTTTGTATTTCTGGCGGCAATTTATCTACTTTGCTAAAGACTAAATTGTCTCTAATATTTATCCGGTTAATCTCTTCCGTAAAGATTACCGAGCCACGGAACGTTATTCCAATTTCTAAACTGTTAGCTTTATAGAATTCATAACCATCTGCAACTTTCTTTCCTATGGGTCGCACTCCTACCCTGACCTTCGATCGCGGAACGCTTATTTTACATCCGCCACCCCGTGGAAAAGCCTGGGTTGACTTTGCCACCTGGGACGATCGCATTGAGAAGTTTCGGATTCCGGCAATTCAGTATTCTGAGCTGATCGATCGCCTCAAGGCTGAAGCGGTTGCCTTTAATAATTCTGTGCCTGATTTTGCTTCGGTGAATCTGGCGGCGAAGCTCGAGCGTCAGCCCTATCCGCATCAGCAAGAGGCCCTCTCTGCCTGGATTGCGGCTCAGCGGCGAGGAGTGGTCGTGCTGCCCACAGCGGCGGGAAAAACCTATCTGGCGCAGATGGCGATGCAGGCAACGGGTTGCAGTACGCTGATCACAGTTCCAACGCTGGACTTGATGCACCAGTGGTATGCCCATCTGCTAGCGGCGTTTCCCGATGCAGAAGTCGGATTGCTGGGGGGCGGTTCCCGCGATCGATCGCCTATCCTCGTTGCCACTTATGACAGTGCTGCAATTCATGCCGAATCACTGGGAAACCGCTACGAACTGCTAATTTGCGATGAGTGCCACCATTTGCCGAGCGACTTTAATCGAGTGATTGCAGAATTTACGATCGCTCCCTATCGGCTGGGACTGACGGCAACTCCGGATCGATCAGACGGTAGACACGCGGATCTGGATCTGCTACTGGGAAAGGTAGTGTATCGCCGCACAGCCGAAGAGCTTGCTGGAAAAGCTTTGGCACACCATGAGATTGTGCAAATTAAGGTGGAACTTTCGGAGCAGGAGCGCAGCCGCTACGATACGCTGATTCAAACGCGCAACAGCTTTTTGCAGCGGATGAATGTGCGGTTGGGGTCGCTGGATGGCTGGCAGCGATTTGTGCAGGTAAGTGCCCAATCTCAGGCGGGACGGCGGGCAATGCTGGCACACCGAGAAGCGCGATCGATCGCTCTAGGAACCGAAGGCAAACTGCGCGTGTTAGCCGATTTGCTGGCGCAACACTATCCTGAGCAAACGCTGATTTTTACGAACGACAACGCGACGGTTTACCGAATCTCACAATCATTCCTGATCCCGGCAATTACGCACCAAACGCCTGTGAAAGAACGCCACGAGATTTTGCAGCACTTCCGCGAAGGAACCTATAAAACGCTGGTCGCTTCCCATGTGCTGAACGAAGGCGTAGATGTTCCTGAAGCGAGCGTTGCAATTCTGCTATCGGGAACGGGTTCAGCGCGGGAGTATATTCAGCGGTTAGGACGGATTTTGCGAAAAGGACAGGATCAAAAGCGAGCAATTCTCTATGAAGTTGTCGCGGAAGAAACCACCGAAGAAAACGTTTCTCGCCGTCGCCGTGCGCCCGCCCCGTCCTATCAGCCCAATCCACCCACACAGCTAGAGCTAGTCCCCACTCGATTACCCCAGAGGGAGAACGGCGAAGCCTCGCCCTATGAGGTTGCGCCATACCGCGCTGCGGAAACTGCTGGACAGTGGAAGGTTAACGAAGAGAACGAAGGAGACGAGTGAAGCGGTGAAGGATCAACCCTCTGGCGATCGCGACAGGATGATAGCAGGATGACGCTAACTACCTATGGAAGCCTTTGTACAGAAGTGTATGAGCTTACCAAACCTGTCACTGGGGAATATGTTGATGTTCCTTATTTCATACAGCATCTCTCCCAAATTGACGGAAGAATTTTAGAGGGAATGGTTGGTACAGGACGCTTACTCATTCCTCTACTAGAGGCGGGGCTGAATGTCGAGGGAATTGACGCATCAGCCGATATGCTTACCGCTTGCAAACGAAATTGCGCAGCCAGAGGTTTAAAGCCTGCGCTTTATCAGGGTTCGATAGAAAACCTGGATCTTCCGGGTAAGTTTAGTGCGATTGTTGTGACTTTTGGTTCGTTTATGCTGCTAGGAAATCGCACAGCAGCGATCGCGGCATTACAAGCATTTGCTAGGCATTTAGAACCTAATGGAAAAATCTTTATCGATTTAGAATTACCTGTTGGCTCTTTCAAAACAGAAAACATTGTGCAACAGCGAGAGCCCATTACTTGCTTAGATGGCGCAGTCATTGTCATGCAAACATCATCCTGGATTGATTGGATAGCGCAAGTTGAGCATACGCTCATTCGATACGAGAAATGGAAACATGGAAAGCTGATCAATACAGAATTACAGCATCTTCCGCTGCACTGGTTTGGGCGCGAAGAATTTATGATGTGTCTGCGAGAGTGTGGATACACCAATATCACGCTTTGTGCAAATTACAGAGATGGATTAGAACCGAGTTCCTACCATGACCAGCTCTGTTTCTCAGCCACTCTTGCCTAAAGTAATGCAGGAGTTCGGCAATCTCGAATAACCTGATCGGTTTGACCGTACTGCCCTCAATGAAAACACTGCCTAGAATAACAATTAAGGAACAGGTGAAACGCTTGTTCAATTACTAAACCATTGAAAAATTGATTAGAG
>NZ_JACJOR010000189.1:0-10352 GCF_014695615.1 Leptolyngbya sp. FACHB-711 | reverse complement strand
GCTATTCGTTTTGTATCGTCGATCGCTGCTGTCATTTTGGGTTGCCTTCCAATTGTTTATCAGCGGTTTATTATTTAGCCTGTTAAATGCAATCCTTTTTGGTGCAAACTCTGCTCAACCTGCTGCATCTCCTCTACGGTTTCTCCAGTGACAATGCCGTAAATTTCGGTGTAGATTTTTCCATATTTCACTTTTTCCAGAGCCGAGAGAATCAAGAAATCTCTGCGATCGAGATGCGGCTTGAGCGTTGTCAGAATGGAGTCAAGCGTTCCTTCCATGCGATAATCGCTGGAGTATTTTGCGATTGTTTTATTCAGCTTTAATAGCTGATGCCGCTGGAGACAAAGAGGGGTAGAACCATTGATGCGGAAGTTAGCATCGATCGCGTAAAGTTCGCCGTCCCGGTTCTCTAATACATCAAAACCAATGACTCCAAAGTATCCTTGCTGATGGGCATATTTTCCAACTGCCGCAATCATTGAAGAAAACTTGCTCAGATCATTGGTGTAGTCAATCACGCCTCCCAAGTATGTCCCTTCAGAGCTAACAAGCTGCTGAGTTACGCCAATTAAAGTAATTCCTCCAGCTTTATTAACGTAAAACTGCACACAGTAATTATTCACTTCATGCTTAACAAAATCGGAAACAATAATTGTTTCGAGCAGTTTAATTTTGAGATACTTCTCTAATTCTTCCAGGCAGTAGTTCAGGTCACTCTGGGTACGGATGATATAAGTTCCCTCACCAGAAAGACCATGCGACGTCTTGATTAAGTAGGGGAATTGGGAAGGGAGCGGAATTTGATCCAGACGAACTTCACTTAACTGATAAGTTTGATAAGTAGGGCAGAGTACTCCTAATTGGGAAAGCGTTGCTTTACTGAGCAAGCGGTAATGAATTTCTGGATCAACAGCGTGTCTTTCGGGCAGCAGGTGATCAAAGGGAAAGAGGGTAATGACGCGATCGATTTGGTTACTTTGCACTTGCCCAGAGGAGTCATTGCCCTGACTGAGATCATCCAGATACGTTGAGCAATCCAGCCTCTCCGCTTGTGAATCGCGAAAGCCAAAATGCTCGCGCCAATAGTGGGTCAGTGTGTTACTGGGTGGACTGATGACCACACCGCGCAGCCCGTGCCCCAACACCGCTAAATTCTTCCAGGGTTCTTTCTGGCAAATCTTATCGAAGGATGTTTTGGTTGATTCGCCGCTGCCATCCTGCAGAAAGTATTTTTGCGTGTTTGGATAAGCTGCCCAGCTTGCTGTCGCTGGGTAGTTCAAAATCAGCGCATAGTTTCCGTTGCTAATGTCTTGAGCAAACAAATCAGAAAGTGAATTGCCCTGAAAAAACTGGAAGGAGGTTTGAGGAGCCATAGCGGGGAGGGAGTTAAACGGGGGTTAAACAGAGGAGTTAAACAACGGTGAACTTTTGATCCTGACGGGTAAAGAAGACAGGCTGCTTTAGCTCATCGGACATATAAGCAACCGCCATTTCAGATGAGTTATGTGCCCAGCCAACTTGTCCCTGCCGATCGATCAAAATACAGCCTGCTTCTCCTGCTACTCGATCGATTAGGGTGTCGATCGCGTGTTGCGCTGCTTCATCGGGATGCTTTCCGGCAGCCAAGGCATCGATCGCGGTTTTTGCCAGTACGACTGGAATAATCGACTCACCATCTCCTGTCGTCGAACAAGCTCCAGAGCGGTTATCGGCATACAAGCCGCAGCCGACTAATGCAGTATCGCCGACTCGCCCCTGAGGCTGCCCTGTGGTACCGCCCGTCGAAGTGCCAGCAACGAGATTGCCATTGGCATCTAACGCGACACAGCCCACCGTATTGGGACGGTCTAAAACCTCAATTTCCTCTTTCCACTCCTGATATTGTTCTTCGCTGACCAAATCTTCTTTAGCACACACTTCTAGCCCGTGTTCCAGCGCAAACCGTTCCCCGCTTCGTGCCACAAGCAATCGGGATTTATCTTCCATAATCTTGTGGGCAACAGAAATCGGATGACGGACGCCCTGGACCGCTGCGACGGCTCCCCAGTCTAGTGTTGCCCCGTCCATCATTGCCGCATCGACTTCAACTTCGCCTTCACTGTTCATCGTTGAACCGAAGCCCGCATTAAATGTCTGATCGGATTCCAGCACTCGAATCGCTGCCTCAACCGCTGCGGCTGCATTGCCTCCGGTACGTAACACCTCCCAGCCCGCCTCAACTGCCGCTAAACATCCCGCTTGATTTGCTGCTACTTTGTCCTCTGTAATTGTTTTCGCTCCACCATGAACAATGATGACTGGTTTCATACTTTTTTTTCTCACACAGTATTTTTTAGAGGATTTTTGCGGCAAAAAATCACGCCGCTTTGAGCCCTGAAAGCACGTCCAGCTTTCCAATTTTGGAGACTTAAGACAGAGCAGTAATAATCATCCCGAAGCATACCAGCTTGATTTTCTAAGGCATCTCTATCCCAAGAGTCACCTAAGACAATTAGAGGAATGAGATCCGATAACGCAAGTTTGTAATCGGCTGTTTTAGCTTCTGAGCAGCCTGGCTTTGGAGCGAGCCTGTATCCTCTTAGCGTTGAATCCGATCGATCTAAAGCGATACAGCGACAGCAACTTTTCCGCTATATCCTTCCGCCTCTTTACTGGTTTTGATAGAAATTTCTGTTGAAAATTGGTTTTGATAGTTTTCTCTTTCAAAAGATTCGTTAGAATAATCTGTAGAAACAGTTGAGAGAATAATAAGGATTCACTATGGCATTTGAAGTCCCCGCACTGCCCTATAACTTCGACGCGCTCGAACCCTACATCGACGCTCAGACCATGCAGATCCACCACGACCTGCATCACGGCGCATACGTTAAGAACCTGAATACGGCGACCGAATCCCACTCTGACCTGCAAAGCAAGAGCATTGAAGAACTAATTCGCGATCTCAATACTGTTCCAGAAGCCGTTCGGACTGCCGTTCGCAACAATGGCGGCGGACACCTCAACCACACGATTTTTTGGACGCTGATGGCTCCTAATGCAGGCGGTGAACCGACTGGGGCGATCGCAGAAGCAATCAATGACACCTTTGGCAGCTTTGAAACCTTTAAAGAGCGGTTCAACGATTCTGGCGTGAAGCGGTTTGGTAGCGGCTTTGTTTGGCTGGTGCGCTCTAGCGACGGCAAACTCGAAATCGTCAGCACCCCCAACCAGGACAACCCGATCACCGATGGTCACTACCCGATCATGGGCAACGATGTTTGGGAACACGCCTATTACCTCAAGTACCAGAACCGCCGCCCCGAATATCTGAAGCAGTGGTGGAACACGGTGAACTGGGAAGAAGTTAATCGCCGTTTCGCACAGTGTTCTGCTGGTTAATGATTCGCAAATGGCATGACGATCAGGGAGACGATCGCTGGATTGCCTTAAGAAACAGGTGCGATCGTTCATCCTCAGCTTTGTGCAGCGTTAGGCGGCAGAGTTAGGCTGCTCACTTGCCTATTCATTACACCCCTTTCACACCCCTTTAATTAAGTCGTTTAATTAAATCGTTTAGGGCGAAGCAGGTGCGATCGAGTTTTCCATTGAATTGGGGAGGCTCTTTCGCATTGCTTCGTCTTTTCAGGTTGTTTGGTCAAAAGCGGGGAGACGATCGCTAAAGTAAAGAAATCGTTTTGCCATTATTTCTACAGTGACTATGGATATCATCCTCTGTCATACCACGGCTGACTTTGACACCCTGGGCGCGGCGATCGGCTTAACGCGGCTGCATCCGGGAGCGCGAGTTGTGTTGACGGGGGGAAGTCATCCCACAGTGCATGATTTTTTGGCGTTGCATCGGGATGAATATGCGCTGATTGAGCGACGATCGGTAAATGCTGATCAGATTCGATCGCTGATTGTAGTGGATACGCAGTGGCGCGATCGGTTGGGCAAGGCGGCGGAATGGCTGGATTTGCCGGGAATTAAAGTTACGGTGTACGACCATCATCCCGATGGAGATATTGCGGCAGACGAAATGTGTGTGGAGGCGATCGGGTCAGCCACCACGCTGATCGTGGAGCAGCTTCAGGCGGCACAAATCACGCTGACTCCGGCAGAAGCAACCGTGATGGCGTTGGGCATTCATGTGGATACGGGGTCGCTCACGTTTGATCATTCGACTGTGCGAGATGCAGCAGCGTTGACCTGGCTGATGGCTCAGGGCGCAAACCTGCGATCGATCGGGGAATATGTAGAGCCAGGATTATCTCCAGAGCTGCAAGAGCTGTTGACGATCGCCCTGGAGCAAATGCAGACGGAAACCATTCGCGGCAATTCGATCGCCTGGGTGCTGCTGCCCGTGGGAGGTCATGTGGTGGGGCTGTCGAATCTAGCATCGCGGCTGCTGACCCTGACCGAGGCGGATGTGCTGCTGCTGGCGACGCGCTTTAGTTTAGGAGACGGTACGGAAGAACGGTTGACGGTCATCGGACGCTCGCGAGGTGGACTGGGATTAGACGAATTGAATCTGGGTGAGCTGTTCCAGCCCTGGGGGGGCGGTGGACATTCGCGGGCAGCATCGTTATCCCTGAGGGCGGCTGATCCGGAAAGCGAGTTTCAGCAGATTGTTGATCGCTTGACGCAGCAGATTCCCCAGCCGCCAACGGCACGAGAAATGATGTCTTCTCCGGTTCGCACGATTCGCCCAGAAACGACGATCGAGGAAGCACAGCGAATTTTGTTGCGGTACGGTCATGCGGGGCTATCAGTGGTGGATGCGGAAGGGCAGTTGGTTGGCATTATTTCTCGACGGGATATTGACATTGCACTGCATCACGGCTTCAGCCATGCTCCGGTGAAAGGCTACATGACGACGAATCTAAAGACGATCGCCCCCGATGCCTCGCTGCCGGAAATCGAATCGCTGATGACCACCTTTGATATCGGTCGATTGCCTGTGCTGGAGGACGGACAGCTTGTTGGCATGGTGACACGAACCGATGTGCTGCGCCAGCTTCATCAGGATAGGCAGTATCAGGGCAGGCAAAACCAGGCAAGGCAAACGGTACGCGATGCGAAAAAACCCTCACTGCGTCAAGCTTGCCTCCTTCCAGAAGTTGTGCAGGGAATGTTCCGAAGTCGCCTGATTCCAGCTTTGTGGAATGTGCTGATGCAGGCAGCAACACTGGCAGAGCAGCGCGGTTGGCAGCTCTATGTGGTGGGCGGTGCAGTGCGCGATATGCTGCTGTCCCAGAGCGGTGAACCCCATTTGTATGACATTGATTTAGTGGTAGATGGCTTTCATCGATCGGCAGACCAGGCAGCAGGAGTCGAGCTAGCACGAGCATTGCAGGAAAGCTACCCGCAAACGAAGCTGCAAATCCACGGACGATTTCAGACTGCAGCCCTCCTCTGGCACAACGATCCCGAACTTGGCTCGCTCTGGGTGGACATCGCTACGGCTCGCACCGAGTTTTATCCCTATCCGGCGGCAAACCCTGAAGTCGAGGCAAGCTCAATCCGGCAGGATTTATATCGGCGCGATTTCACGATTAACGCGATGGCAATCCGGTTGACTACCCCCCGACGCGGCGAACTGCTCGACTTTTTTGGCGGTGTGATTGACCTGGAAGCAAAGCAAATCCGTGTCCTCCATGCCAATAGCTTTATCGAAGACCCAACGCGCATCTATCGCGCAGTGCGTTTTGCCACGCGACTTGGATTTCAGATCGAACCGCAAACTGAAGGTTACATTCGCCATGCGATCGCCAGCGGGGTTTATGACCGAATCCAGCTCGAAATGGAGAAAACCCCCGCACTGCAAACCCGCCTGAAGCAAGAGTTGAAATACATTCTGGAAGCTTCCTATTGGAAACGGGCGATCGCGCTTTTAGATCATCTGGGCGCAATTTGCTGTATCCATCCTGAGCTGAAACTCACCGATTCCCTCTGGTACCAGCTCCGTTTTGCCGATCGCTGGCTGAAACAATTTGCCCCTTCCAAAACCTTTTCTCACTGGCAAATTTTGCTCGAAGTCATGCTGCTGCACCTGCTACCCGCAGCCCGAGTCAAAGTCGCAACGCATTTTCAGCTTCCTGCCGGCAGCCTCGATCGACTAGGACAGTTTGACGATCGACAAAAATGGGTAAATGAGCAATTGCCTGAATGCGATGCGAAGCACTTCCCTTCTGGGACAACCCGTCTTAGTAAGGTTTATCGGCTGCTGCAACCCTTGGATTTTGAGACGCTGACGCTGCTAGCAATCACCAGTTCTCGCGCAATTCGACGACGTATTTGGCAATACCTCACTAAGGATTCGGCGATCGAACCTTTGCTCAACGGCAACGATCTCAAACAGCTTGGCTTCAAACCCGGACGGCAGTATAAGGAGATTTTAGAAACGGTTTTTGATGCAACGTTGGATGGAGTGGTGCGCGATCGAGCCGAGGCAGTGCGGTTTGTTGAGGAACAGTTTGAAAAGGGAGAGCGGTACAGCAAAGAGACGCATTGAGCACGATCGCTCACTCCAGGCTTTGCAATTGCCAATTCCGAATTCCAAATTATTTACACGGCAGAATGGAAAGGTTGACTCGGACGCTGAGAACCTGTGAATTGGATTGAGACTTATAAGGGTGAAATCGCCGGATTGGGGGCTGCGCTGATCTGGGCGATCGCTTCCTCGATTTATGTGGGGTTGGGGAAACAGATGCCGCCCCTAATTTTGAACTTTACGAAGAGTGGGATTGCGATCGGCTTTATTTTGCTGACGCTGCTGCTGCGGGGCGATGTGCCTGACTTGAGCGGGATGAGTGTCTTGCTGCTGGGGTTGAGCGGGGCGATCGGAATTGGGTTGGGCGATACCGCGTTTTTTGCCAGTTTGAATGCGCTGGGGGCAAGACGATCGCTCTTATTTGAGGCGTTGTCGCCTTCGATGGCAGCAATTTTGGCAGGGTTATTCCTTAGCGAACAGCTAGGGCTGCAAACCTGGATCGGAATTGCCTTAACCCTGGGAGGGGTTGCCTGGGTCGTGGTGGAACGCACACCCAATGAGCCGCGAGATCGATCGCACCGCTGGTTGGGGATTGGCTTCGGATTACTGGCGGCACTGGGTCAGGCAGGCGGAGCCGTTTTGTCCAGAGCAGCGTTAGCCGGAACCACAGTCAGCCCACTCTGGAGTACGCTGATTCGTCTTGCAGCAGGTGTGCTAATTTTGCTAGTCTGGATGGTGGCAAAGCGTCAGCCCCTCCGAGTTTTCCAGCCGCTTCGATCGCCCCGCTTCCTGGCTATCCTGGCACTCACCGCGTTTAGCGGCACGTATCTGGCAATCTGGCTCCAGCAAACTGCCCTCAAATTCACTGCCACGGGCATTGCTCAGGCTCTCACCTCGACCAGTCCGCTGTTTGTGATTCCGATCGCTTTCTGGGCAGGAGAACGAGTGAGTTTAAGGGCAATTTTAGGAGCGACGATCGCCTTAGCAGGAATTTGGTTGCTGTTCGATTAAAAGAGAGCCAATCAAAATTAAGTCGGATTTTCATCTGCGATAGCGTTCTTCGAGCCAGATCCGAACTTCGTTTGCGCTCCCGAAGGTGAGTGATTGATGGGTCGTCGGGTCGTAGACGCTCCAGTAATGTTCACCCGATCGATCGCGCTTCAGCGTAATTTGCGGTTCAGAATAACCGAGACAATATTGCACAAATCGATCCCAGATCCGCTTGAGGCGTCCATTTTGCCAGGTTTGCGGCGATCGTGGATTAACGAGGGGGGAGGATTGCTGAATCGGATTGAAATCAGTTCTCATACCATGACTCCCGGATGCGAAGGGTGAATCAGACGGTTTGCAGGCAGATTACTTCTTTGGTCATGCTCGTGCTGGAGCACGATGAGTAAATTGAATGGCGGAATAAACTCCATCGCCGTAACAAAATTTCATCTGATAGCCCCACTTTAAGTAGCTGCAACGATGAAATCAAAAAGCGCACTGCATCGTTTCCATGAAAAAAATTCATGTTTACCTCTGGAGTCTCCTGAGAATTTAAGCGACAATCTGGGAAGTGCAGGGAAGAGGTGGACGCGATGAATCTTGAAGGCATTAAGCTATCGCAACTGCGGGCACTGGCTACGATCGCCAAGTATGGCAACTTCAGTGAGGCGGCTTTTCAGCTTGGTGTGTCTCAATCCGCCATCAGTCATGCAATCGCGGCGTTAGAAGCTGAATTAGGCGTGGTGCTGCTGTCGCGGGGGCGACATGGGGCTTCGCTAACTCCCGTAGGCGAACGCATTTTGACGCATACTCATACCATGCTGGATAATCTGGAGGCGATCGGCAAAGAAGCAAACCTCGCGAAGGGGCTTCAGGGCGGTCATCTACGAATTGCATCATTTCGGAGTGCGGCGACTCACGTGCTGCCCGGCGTGATTGCAGAGTTTCAGAAGCGGTTTCCGGGCGTGAGTATTACGATTCGCGAATGTCGTTTCGGCGTTTCCGTTGCTCAAGCCCTGCGGCAGGGTCAGGCAGACCTGGGCATTACCATTTTGCCGACGACCGATGAATTTGAATCCTGGGAACTGCTGCGCGATGAGTATCTGGTTCTGTTTCCCCCCAGCTGCAAGCTCAAAGACTCCCTCACCTGGCAGGATCTGTACAGGCTGCCCTTAATTTTGCCTTCGTCGCAGGACGAGTGCCGCATCCTGATTGATGCTCACTTCGATCGCTTTCAGCAGCCCTTAAAACCCACCTACGAAGTAACGGAAGATTCGACCGCTGTGGGCATGGTCAGCCAAGGCTTGGGCATTACGATTATGGGACGATTAGCCGCCGAGCCACTGCCACCCCATGTTCAGGTGAGAAGTCTGCCCGTGAAACTAGAGCGAATTATCGGCGCAGCAATCTTGGCAGAAGGGTTACATTCTCCGGCGGTTTATGCGTTTCTTGACAGTTTGAAAGCATCAGGGTCAGTTCAGCCCGGCTCTGCCTTGTCTGATTTAAGCGCCGTTGTTTAGCGTTCAGCGATCGCCTAATCACAATCTCGTCAGACTAACCTCACTTCACAAAACCCAAAACAAACCCATTAATCCCATCTCCTCCAGGGAGGGAAGTCCGCAGGGCAGGGTGGGGCAAACCTTCGCGATCGAGCCAAGCTCCACCTTTCTGGAATCACCTTTCTGGAATCACCAGATCGACTGCTGTATATCCAGGTGCGTGAACAATAATTGCCCCCATTAAAATAAATCCATCCACTTTAGCCTGAAGAGGAGCGTCAGCCCATGTGTGGAATTGTTGGCTACATCGGAACTCAAGCAGCAAGCGGTATTTTGCTCGAAGGGTTACGCAAGCTGGAGTATCGCGGCTATGACTCCGCGGGAATTGCCACCATCTGGGAAGGCGAAATTCACTGTGTCCGGGCGAAGGGCAAACTGCAAAATCTGCAAGACAAGTTAGAAGGCTTACATATTCCCGCACAGGTCGGCATTGGACACACGCGCTGGGCAACCCACGGCAAGCCGGAGGAATACAACGCCCATCCCCACATGGATACGGTAAAGCGATTGGCAGTCGTGCAAAATGGCATTATTGAAAACTATCGCGAACTGCGCGAACACCTGAAGGCAAAGGGACACGAGTTTCGATCGGATACCGACACCGAAGTGATTCCCCACCTGATTGCCGATTATCTGGCAGAACTCTCTACCAGCCCCAATCCCTTACTCGAAGCGGCACGCCTGGCAGTGAATGACCTTCAGGGCGCGTTTGCGCTGGCGATCGTTTCAGCCGACTATCCCGATGAACTCCTTGCAGTGCGGCAGCAGGCTCCTTTGGCGATCGGGTTTGGGCAGGGCGAATTCTTTTGTGCGTCGGATACTCCGGCTCTGGTGACGCATACTCGCGCTGTGCTGACGCTGGAAAATGGCGAACTGGCAAGGCTGACCCCGCTGGGCGTAGAAGTGTATGACTTTGCCGGGCATCGACTCAAGAAAACGCCGCGAATGCTGGACATGAACCCGATTCAGGTGGAAAAGCAGGGCTTCCGGCATTTCATGGTGAAGGAAATCTATGAACAGCCGGGTGTGGTGAGAACTTCGTTGGAAGCCTATCTGGATAGTGGGTGGACAGCCGCTAGTTCTACTTCCCCAATTCGCTTGAATCTGCCGGATGAGTTTTATGCGGATATTGAGCAAATCCAGATCGTTGCCTGCGGTACAAGCTGGCACGCCGGACTGGTGGGTAAGTATTTGCTAGAACAGCTTGCCGAAATCCCCACACAGGTGCAGTATGCCTCTGAGTTTCGCTACGCACCGCCCCCACTCACGCCCCATACGCTAACGATCGGTGTGACCCAATCCGGCGAAACCGCAGACACCCTTTCTGCCCT
>NZ_JACJOR010000188.1:0-30828 GCF_014695615.1 Leptolyngbya sp. FACHB-711 | reverse complement strand
GGCGGCACTCCGACCGGGGCACTGCTGGACAAAATCAACGCTGACTTTGGCAGCTATGATGCGTTCAAAGAACAGTTCGTTACGGCTGGAACCACTCAGTTTGGTAGCGGCTGGGCATGGCTGGTGCTGGAGAACGGTACGCTCAAAATCACCAAAACCCCGGATGGAGTGACTCCGCTGGCGATGGGTCAAACTCCTCTGCTCACAATGGATGTCTGGGAACACGCCTACTATCTGGATTACCAGAATCGCCGTCCCGACTACGAGAAGGCGTTTGTTGAAAATCTGGTCAACTGGGACTTCGTGGCGCAAAATCTGGCAGCAGCGACGGCTTAGGATCGTGACTTACAGCCTTGTTCAGGCTATTGAAGTACAAAAAATGGGGTGCAGGGGCTGTGCCCCTGCGTGGGGGCGAAGCCCCCACACCCCCCGTACCTTACAGGAGTGAAAAACGCTGTAACTTAAATGAATTGTGGGATGGAAATGGATTTGGGATGGGTGTCCTTGCCTGCCTGGATCTAAAAATGTCCGTCCCACAGAGGTCTATCTCACAATAGATAGAGCGAATCATTCAGAAAATTCCATGACTGCCGCTCAACCCTTTGAACCGTTGATTCTCCCCAACGACAACTACAATCAAGCTCTGGTGGCTCAGGTGCATCCACTGAACTGGAAAAATCCAACCCCGCAGGCTTGCTATGATCTGGTCGTAATTGGTGCGGGAACAGCTGGACTGGTCATAGCTGCCGGAGCTGCCGGATTAGGGTTGGGGTTGAAGATTGCCCTAATTGAACGGCATCTAATGGGCGGGGACTGTTTGAATGTGGGCTGTGTGCCCTCGAAAAGTTTACTGCGATCGTCCCGTGTCATTGCAGATCTCAAAAAAGCATCAGGTTACGGAATTGGGGTAGACGAACCCTCGGTCGATTTTGCAGCAGTGATGGAGCGGGTGCGGCGCATTCGATCGCAAATTAGCCCTAACGATTCTGCACATCGCTTTCAGTCGCTTGGCGTGGATGTGTTTTTGGGCGAGGCGAAGTTTGTAGATAGACGATCGATCCGGGTAGCAGGGGAAATTCTTCGCTTTCAGAAAGCGGTCATCACCACGGGCGCAAGAGCCGCAGCCCCCAATATTCCCGGGCTGGAAACAACGGGCTACTTAACCAATGAAACGGTTTTCAGCCTGACCGATCGCCCAGATCGATTGGCAGTGGTTGGTGGAGGTCCGATCGGCTGTGAACTAGCGCAGGCATTTCGACGGTTTGGCTCAGAAGTGGTGCTGCTAGAGCGGGGAGCGCAGGTGTTGACGCGAGAAGACCCGGATGCTGCCGAGATCGTGCAGCAGGTTTTTCGACAGGAAGGAATTCAGCTTGTCCTAGAAGGTGAAGTGCTACGGGTGGAGCGAACGGCAGCAGGCAAGGTCATTACCTACCGCAGTGAGGGCAGGGAAGCTTCGGTCACGGTGGACGAAATCTTGGTCGGGGCAGGACGTGCGCCAAACGTGGAGGAGCTAAATCTAGAGGCGATCGGCGTAGAGTATGACTTGCAGCAGGGTATCCAAACTAACGACTATCTGCAAACAACCAACCCCAAAATCTATGCAGCGGGGGACATTTGCATGAACTGGAAATTTACTCATGCTGCTGATGCCGCCGCCCGGATTGTGATCAAGAATGCGTTATTCACTCCGTTTGGAATTGGGCGATCGAAGCTGAGCGATTTAGTCATGCCCTGGGTGACGTACACCGATCCAGAAGTAGCGCGAGTTGGCTTATCCACTCAGGAAGCCCAACAGCAAGGGATCGCAATTAAAACCATTGTCATTCCCCTTGAAAAAATCGATCGTGCCATTACCGACAGCGAAACCGAGGGCTTTGTCAAAATCCATTACCAACCCGGTACGGATCGGATTTTGGGAGCGACAATTGTGGCAAAACACGCCGGAGAAATGATTAGCGAAATCACGACGGCGATCGTGGGAAAGGTGGGGCTGAGCAAGCTCTCCAGCGTCATTCATCCCTATCCGACTCAGGCAGAAGGAATTAAAAAAGCCGCAGATGCCTATCGCCGCACCCTGCTGACACCTCGATCGCAAACCCTTCTGGGTATTCTTCGTTGCCTGACCCGCTAATCGGGCTGAAACAATTGCTTAAACGATGGGCAGTAGACAGTTCAGCAGCGTAAAGAATTTGGCGAGTCAGTGGCACAAGGTCAGCAAGTTTGCTGTCTTGAACACAGTAGAGTCTGTTAGTAAGCTTCATATTGGAGCTTAATTCCTTTGTTTACCTCCTTTTCGGCGATCTCTCATTCGATCGGGTGACTCCGAAAAGATGATGTCTTTTCCTAGTAACTGTTTGACACTAGGAGGATACCGTTTAGAACCATCTAGCCTAGCTATTGACATACTCCTTATTAATATGGCTTCGATCGCTCGCCGTAATTTATTTGAAGATATTCCCCGCTTTCTGGTTGCGCAAGCTGGGATTATGTTTGCGGTGAGTCTGGTGGCAATTCAGGTTGGCGTTTTGAGCGGATTTATTCGCTCAGTTGGGCTGCTGATCGATCGCTCTACCGCCGATATTTGGGTTGCCAATCAGGACATGGTTGAGCAGGAATTGACCCTGCCGATCCCTGCCAGTCTGTTGCCTCAGGCTCAGCAGGTGAAGGGGGTTGATCGGGCAGAAGCCCTCGCACTAGGAGGCGGCATCTGGCGCAGTCCACAAGGTGACATTAGCTCGGTTCGGATTTTCGGCTTCGACCCAAACGGGCAGCTCTTTAGCGATTTCGAGATGCTGTCTGGTGACCTCAAAGATGTGCAGCCTTATCAGGTGATTATCGATCGCAGCAGGCTAGACAGTCTGGATGTCCGGCAGGTGGGTGATACGGCGACGCTTGGTTCCTTACCCGTTAAAGTCGCAGGCATTACCCGTGATTCCCAGTCGATCGCGTCCAGTGCCTTTCTATTCACCTCGATCGAAAATGCAAAAGCTTACGTAACCGGGAACCGAACTGCGAATCTAGACTGTCGTATGAATAACGGACAGTTTCTTTGCAGGAACGTTTATGAGTCATCGCCAGGGAATGGCACGGTTAAACCGAGTCCCCTAGCAGCCAATGATCCCATCAGCTATATTCTGGTCCGTGCCGAGGCTGGACAAAATCTAGACCAGCTCAAGCAACGCCTGGAGAACACGCTTCCGAACACCCGCGCCTACACCCGTGCTGAGATGGCAACTCGCACTCGCAGCTACTGGATTAGGCGAACCGGAGTGGGCTTTATCCTGGGCTTGGGGGCAACGGTGGGCGTAATTGTCGGCATGGTGATCGTCGGACAGATTCTCTATTCGTCGGTTTCAGACCACATCAAAGAATTCGCCACGCTAAAAGCAATGGGCGTTGCCGATCGCGTCATTTACAGCATTATTATTCAGCAGTCTCTCTGGATGGCAGTTCTGGGATATTTCCCCAGTCTGGCACTTTGTTGGGGACTGGGAACCTGGACGTACGCTACTCAGGGCATTGCAATTTTGATTACGCCGCTCACTGCCGCAGGCATCTTTGGCATCACCGTTTTAATGTGTGTGGGATCTGCACTGTTCGCCATTCAAAAAGTGACCCGCGTTGATCCAGCGATCGTGTTTAAATCGTAAATCTACTTAAGGCAGGGTGTGATAGCGAGGACAGATGTTAAAAGATATGAATAACGATCAAGAATCACAACCGATAACTCTTTTCGTTCCCGTTCTTATTGTTCAGGGCATTTGTATGCGGGTTATGCATCTTTGAAGGCTTAAGGCTGTTTCTATGATGCGAAGCAGTTCCTCATTAAAGGCAATTAATAAAGGCAATCCATATCATTTTGAAAATGCTGTCCGAATTTGCAATCAATTCCCGTGAAGCTATCCCAAAGCGCTCCGTGATCCCAGTTTAATTTCTGTTCCTCCTCCACACCCTGTCTGTCGGGCTTCGTTGTTCGGGCTTTCTTTCTGTCTGTTCAGTGCTGCCCATTCCATCCACCGCCCACCCACTCAACGCTTACAGTGAAGATGACAGCGACTCGCGTTAATTTTGAAGTCAATGCTACGGAATCATCAAAAGGATTGCCGCCAATTGGTGATAGCAGTCTGGAGACTCGTCGGGCAGGAGGAAAGGCGATCGTCGTGCGCGATGTGGAGATGGTCTTTAAAAACGGCTCACAGTCCTATCACGCGCTAAAGCAAATCAATCTCGACATTTACCCCGGTGAGATTCAGCTTTTGATGGGACCGTCTGGCTCTGGTAAAACGACGCTCCTCTCGATTCTGGGCGGTATCCTCAAGCCAACGGAGGGGAATGTATCTCTGCTAGGAACAGACTTGACTCGTCTGAGCCGATCGCAGCTTGCCAACTTCCGGCTGAAGCACATCGGCTTTATCTTTCAGGAATTTAACCTCTTCCCGGCTCTGACTGCGCTAGAAAACATTGAGGTTGCCCTCAACTTCAAAGGCATTAAAGGACGGCACGCTCGCCAGGAAGCCAGTCTGCTGCTTGACCAGGTAGGTTTGGCAGACCGAGCCAGAAACCTGCCGCGTGACTTATCCGGTGGTCAGAAACAGCGCGTGGCAATCGCCCGTGCTCTGGCAGGCAATCCGCAATTTATTTTTGCCGATGAACCGACGGCTTCCCTTGATTCTCAAAGCGGTTATGCAGTCATCACCCTGCTTCGTAAACTGGCAAAAGAAGCGAATCGAACGGTGGTCATGGTAACGCACGATCCGCGCATTATTGACGTTGCCGATCGCATTGGGTCGTTAGAGGATGGCATTTTGGGCGAGGGTCACAGTGCAACAACCAGCCCGGTCTGGCAGTTCACCTGATGCGATAGTTTACATCTGAGGTGCAGGGGCGGGTTCTGGCGTTGCAATTATGGGATGACTTTCACCTCCCTAGCCAGGCTCACCTTCATCCATTGCCGTTCTGAATTCCTGGAATTCTAACCCTTCAAGCAATCTCTCAGCGTTTCCTCTACCGATCGCGGCTGCCAACCTAGTTCCCGCTGTGCCTTACTTGCATCGACCCGCACACAGCGATCGTAAATGTAGTGAACTCGCTCACGGCTGATCGGAGGTTGCCAGGAGAAGAGTTGCCCGATCGGGTCAAGCAAAGTTCCGGCAAGACGGACGATTGGCTGGGGCACTTCACGCGGAGCAGGCACCCCGGTTTCCTGACTGACAAAATCAAACATTTCGCGGGTGGAAAGCTCTCCGGCAGAGATAATGTAGTGCGAACCGGAAGGGGCTTTTTCCGCCGCCAGCAACATCGCACTCACTAAGTCATCAACGTGAACGATCCCCGTAATGCGATCGCCCCCTGCCCAGACTTTCAGCTTGCCCTGCCGAAACGTCTTCAGGACAGGACCAAAATGGGGATCGTCCGCACCAAAAATCCCGGAAGGCATGACGCTCACGACTGGAAAACCGTTTGCTGCCGCCTGATCGACAAGCTGCTGTGCAAGATATTTGGTGCGATCGTATGCCGAGGAAAAGCCCTGCTGCTGCCGCTGAAAGGTTTCGTCGATCGATCGCCCCTGCGTATCGCCATACACGCCGATCGTGCTGCAATAGACCATCTTTTCAACATGCGCAGCCTGAGCCGTTTCGAGAACGGCGCGAGTTCCCTCGACGTTGATGCGCTCCATTGCCTCTGCGTCTACCACACCAAGTTCCACATAGGCAGCGGTGTGAAACACCCATTGAACTCCCTGCATTGCGGCTTCTAGGGCAGGGCGATCGGTAATATCGCCATAGGCATACTGTACGGGCAGCTTCGCCAGACGCCATAGATTGCTGGTTTTTCGCACCAAGGCAACGACTTCAAAGCCGCGATCGATCAATGCCTGAACCAGATGAGAGCCAGTAAATCCGTTTGCGCCTGTGACGAGTGCTTTCATAGTTGCGAGGGTCGAGTGAATGCGGAATGCGATCGATTGGACAGAATAACCTAGAGGATAGGTGAGACGAAGCCGTAACGCATCATTCCGAACCTTTACATCCCATGTCCTTTGGCAGAAGCTGCCCGTTTTTCAGATCGTTTGTCTTTGACAAGATGTTCCAGGTCTTGAACATCGTCCCAGTTTTGTGAGTCTTTAGAGAAGTGCGTCTTGGCGGATTGAGCAGCATATCTACCCTAAACTTTTTTCATAAATCCGGTAGGTTTTGTAGATTTTGCCGCCTGTTGCCTCGATCAGTTTGCGGGAGGGCATATTGTCCTCGTAAACGTGCCCCAGCTCTGCGCGTTTATAGGGTTTGCCTTTTTTCAGACCGCCCTGCAAGCCCAGGTAAATTAGCGCAAGGGGAACCCTTTGGCGGCGGTATTCAGGTAAACAGCAGAACAGGAGCACCCGTCCCTGATCAATATTGCGGCGATACCAGAGAAATTTCAGCGTGCCCCAGAGGTCGAGTTTGCCGTTAACGTGCTTCAGGGCGATATTGTAGTCCGGTAAACCAAACCAGTAGCCAATCATCTTGCCGTCATGCTCTGCCACCGGGAACACATCGGGATCGATCAGGGTTTGCATCGATCGAGCTTCTTCCAGAAATTCCTCTTGAGGGCGGGGTGTGGTGCTGTAGTTATTGGCAAACATTTGCGTTGTCAGGTTGTAGACGCTGATGGCGTCCTCCTCGAATGCTGCGCCTTTGGTGCGAATCGGGCGAAACGTGATCCCGGCTTTGGTGGCGATTCGGTATGCTTTTTCAAACTCCTCCGGCAGAACGCTTGCAATCGGAAAGTCATAGGCATAAGCATCTTTCGCTTTGTGCCAGCCATCCTTTTCTACAAACTCCGGGTAATAGGGCGGGTTGTAGGGCATCATGATTGTGGGCGGCGTGTCAAAGCCATGCACCAGAAACAGGCAGCGATTGTGGGTAAACAAATCAATCGGTCCCCGCACGATCGTCATTCCCTGTTCTCGCAGCCAGTCGCAAGCCGCTTTCAGCAAAGCCTCTGCTGTGTCAAAGTCGTTGATGCACTCAAAATAGCCCATCAGTCCGATCGGTTGCCCTTCGCGTTCAATCAGGCGATCATTTACCGCCGCGACAATCCGACCAACTGCTTCCTGGGTTTGCGAATCCACTGCAATAAACTGCTGAAGCCTGCCGTACTGCCGAAACGCATTATCCGGCGCAAGTTGTTTGGCAATGCTGCTGCGAAAAGGCGGAACCCAGTTTCGATCGCCCTTGTAAACTCTGGTAGGCACATCCAGAAATAATTCCTGATCCTGTGGGGTTTGAACAGAGCGGATCTCGACCGTAGAAGAAGCGTGGCCCATGGCAGAAGCAGCGTAGATTCACATAGAGACTTTACCGCCTTCACGACATTAGATCCAGGGTTCGTCGTCCAAGTCGTCAGCATCGGCAGTGGGCAACTGTTCCTCCTTCGGGGTCATCGGATGAGGCGGAGGGACAAGGGGCGGAACCAGAGGGCGACCTTCTTGAACAGCAGGCTGGCTCTTTTCGGAGGCTGGCTTTGGGGTGACGGGTGCAGAAGACGCAGGCTCATCACTCCAGAAATCATCATCGAAGTCAAAATCGTCGATCGCATTGGAATCAAACGGATTACCGGGATCTTCTACCCCGCTCGTATTCGATGTTCCTGGCTGCCAGGAGTGAGACGGAACGCGATTCCCCTGCACAGAAAACGGGTCCGCATCGACAAACGTATTAAAGCCCCGACTGCGCTGAGAAGCGGATTGGTCTTGAGGATTGCGATGCAAAGCAGTTTCCCCTTCGGGGTAATCGCCAGAAGGTTCCTCGTCTAGTTCATCCCAGTCCCAATCGAAATCGGCTTCTTCATAGGAATACTGGCGCGTCTCTGGTTCATCGCTGCGATCGAAGATTTCTTCCGCCTGCACAGTCAGGGTTTGAATTCCTTCCTCAAGCTGTCTGCTGAGGATTTGACTTTGTTCCTTGACCTGCTCTGCCAGGGTCTGACTCTGCTCTTTCGCCCGTTCTGCCAGCGTTTGTGCCTCTTCTCGCAGCCGCTCTGAAACTTCCTGACCTCGCTCCTTCACCTGCGATCGAATTTGCTTGATCTGTCCCGTGGCTTTTTCAGTGATCGATCGCCATTCCTGCACCGCTTCTTCTTTCAGAGTTTCAGCCGTTTTCGTAATCTTTTGCGGCAGGCTTTCCTGATAAGGTTCAACGATCGCAGTCACCGACAGCAAAATTCGCTTCTCGCCAATGCTACCAATCCATCGGGGCGAAACCTGATAGATACTGCCCAGAATTCCAGAAATATCGCTAGAAACGAAGAGATAATGCGTAATTTCGCCCGTTTTCAGGTTAAACACACAATCGGTTACTTTCCCCAGCCGTTCCCCGCCTTCCGTCCAAACTTCGTGCTGCATCAAAGACTCAAGCCGTTTAACGCGATCGGGTGTCGTTGTTTCGGGCTGTCCCTGCGTCACGATCCCCCCTTCGCCAATAGCTTGCACTTGCTCTAGCTTGAAGGCAAATTTCTTGTTGCCCAGCAACCCACTTTTCCCCACAAACCCCAGCACTCGATGCTTCGGCACATACATCCACAGAACTTCGACCCGCCCCAGTTCTTCAGTCGTGGTGCGATCGATGATGACCTGATTGAGAAAATTGCTTTGCCGGACTCGATCGGGAAGTTGCGTCATGGAGGGCAATGGGAAGAGAAGGCAATGGAAAGAAAAAAGGTAAATCCAGTCTCAAAGTCCCCTAAAAGTGGGGAATTCAGGGGGCAAGGTAGGACACATCACCCAACTACCAAAACCTGAATAGCAGGAAGCTTTTCCTTCAGTTTAATCATTTAGCTCAAGCCATTCACCAGCAAAATTGATACGGATTCCCCAGCAGCAATACGAGTTGTCCCTACGGGTACGATCGCTAGCCCACTCGTCTGTGCCAGATTGATCAGATTGCCTGAATTCTGCGCTCCCCCTGCGACTTCAAAAGCCAATTCACCCGCGCTCAACTGCACCTGTCCCCACACATAGCTTTCCCGCTTACCATCCGATCGCAAGTCTTGCAGCACTTTTCCTTGAACGATCGCAGGTTGCCATCCTGCCTGTAAACCGGATAACTTACGAAGCGCAGGCTGCACGAATCGCCAGAAGCTCACCAGCGCAGAGACGGGGTTTCCGGGAAGTCCAAAGTAGAGAACCGGACGGCTTGAATTGGCTTTAGGAAAGGTGGCAACGGTTAGCGGCTTTCCGGGCTTGACCGCGACCGATCGCACATGAATTTCTGCCCCCAACTCTGCCAGAATGCGATCAACATAATCATAATCCCCAACCGAAACGCCCCCCGACGACAGCACGAGATCCGCAGATTCGATCGCCTCAGCCATTTTTTCTTTCAGGACTTCCGGCTGATCGGGCACAATTCCGAGAGGCAGGGGCTTCGCTCCCATTTGAGCCACCAGCGCAGCAAGCGCGTACTGATTCGAGTCTACAATCTGTCCGGGCTGAAGCGGGCGATCGGGCGAAACGAGTTCATTTCCTGTGGAAAGAATTGCAACTTGGGGCGATCGATACACCGGAACCTGAAGACACTGAGCCGTCGCCAGCACTGCAATATCTGCCGCTCCCAGCCGAATGCCTGCATTTAATAAAGGTTGCCCTGCCTGATAAAAAGCGGCTCGATGTCGCACAAAGGCTTGAGGTTGAGGGGTAGTGAAAATCTTTACTCGATCGCCTTCTGGCTGGGTGTCTTCCTGCATGACGATCGTATCCGCCCCCAGAGGCAGCATCGAACCTGTGAAAATCCGCGCAGCTTGTCCGGGCTGAATCGTTTTCTGCGGCGCACTCCCTGCCGGAATTTCTTCGACAATTTCCAGCATCACCGGATCTTCTGCACTTCCCTGAGCCACATCCTGATGCCGTACTGCATAGCCGTCCATTGCAGAGTTATCCCAATAAGGAAAATCTTGCGTTCCTGTGACTGGGGCAGCAAGAATGCGTCCGGCAGCAGCGGGTAAATCGACCATTTCCCGATCGCTTTCTGGGTCGAGCGGCTGGGTCAGGTTCAAAATCAGAGCTTCAGCGTCTTGAGCAGAGAGCATAAGTTTTAGCAGGATTTCGCGTTTTCTTGCACAAGCTTGGATTCGTATGAAATAATAAGAATTTGTGTCTAATCGTCGCGCCCGGTAGAAACCGTTCCAACTATGGCTAAAGGTGTCCGAATTATTATCACTCTGGAATGTACGGAATGCCGTAGCAACCCAGACAAGCGTTCCTACGGGGTGTCTCGCTACACCACGCAGAAGAACCGCCGTAACACGACTGGCAGACTCGAACTGAAAAAGTTCTGCACCCACTGCAACCGTCACACGGCTCACAAAGAAATTAAGTAATTTCTTGCCTGAATCCTGGACTCACTGTTGACCGTTGATTTTTTCTAATTTCTTCTACAGATAAAGCAAATCTTGACCTATGACTTACTTTCGTCGCCGCGTCTCTCCGATCAAGCCTGGTGATCCGATCGACTATAAAGATGTTGATCTGCTCCGCAAATACGTCACCGAACGAGGAAAAATCCTGCCTCGCCGGATTACGGGTCTGACTGCCAAACAGCAGCGCGATCTGACTCAAGCAATCAAGCGGGCACGCATTCTCGCGCTCCTGCCGTTCGTGAATCAGGAAGGTTAGTGGATTCGGGTGTGGGTGGAGGGGATTCTATCCCGATATGCTGATAGTGGGAAAATTCCCTACGCTTACAACCCTCGTCACAGCACACATGGAAAAGGGCACTTTAGTTGAATTTCGACTGCAAGGCGATCAGCCGGAGAAAGGACGACCGCGCCGCTTGGCGGTAGTCGATCGCCCCGAAGGAAAAAAGCATTTGATCGTCCTTGATGAGCGAGGACAGTCCCACACGCTGCATCCTCGTCAAATCACCTATACGATCGCCAGAGAAGCTTATCAGTCCAAAGAGATTTCCGGCTTCTGGCAGTCGATTCAGCCCTATCTTGATCCTTCTAGCTTGGAAGTTGCCTGGGAACTGCTCGTGGAAGACGGAGAAGCAGTCGAACCCGCAACAATGGCAATGCTCCTTTTCTCTGACACAAGCCCATCGCTTTGCTATGCGGCTTATTATTTACTCTCCGAAGACAAGCTTTACTTTAAGCAAAAGGGCGATCGCTACGAGCCGCGACCCGTTGCCCAGGTGAATGAACTCAAGCATCAAGCCACGATCGAGGCACAGCGAGTCCAGGAATGGCAGGGATTTTTGTCACGCTTACAACAAGCCCTGACCGGAGAATCGATAGAATGGCAGGTGAGCGATCGTCCCCGGTTAGAAGCCCTTGAACGGTTCGCGCTGTTAGGTGAAGAAGCCACACATCGCACCCCAGCTCTGGAAACCCTGTCTGCACTGGGTAAACCGGAAACCGCCCAAGCTGCTTTTCAGCTTTTGGTAGACCTTCGCCTCTGGAGTCCCCACGAAAACTTGTTCTTGCGGCGGAGCCAGATTCCAACCCAATTCGCTCAAAGGGTACTTGAAATGGCTCACAGTCGCATTGCATCACCGCCGCCTGACCCAGACCGCGATCGGCTTGACCTGACTCAGCTCAAAGTTTATACAATCGACGACGAAAGCACCCGCGAAATTGATGACGGGGTGAGTGTCGAGTTTTTGCCAGACGGACGACACCGGCTCTGGGTACACATTGCCGACCCGACGCGCTGGGTCATGCCCGGAGACGACCTGGATCTGGAAGCCCGCCGCCGCAGCACCACAGTTTATCTGCCCACGGGAATGATCCCAATGTTTCCGTCCGAGCTGGCAACCGGCCCAATGAGCCTCAACCAGGGGCAGGTTTGTACCGCGCTCAGCTTTGGTGTGATTTTGGACGAGATGGGGGCGATCGAAGAATACGAAATTCATCCCAGCTTGATCAAGCCCACCTACCGCCTCACCTATGAAGATGTAGACGAAATGCTGGAATTACAGGTTGAGGCAGAACCCGAAATCGAAGCAATCTCAATCTGGGCAAAGCGACGCAACGCCTGGAGACAGTCTCAGGGGGCAATCAGCATTCGGATGCCCGAATCTTCGATCAAAGTGCGAGACGACGAGATTACGATCGACGTACTGGATGACTCGCTCTCGCGCAATCTGGTCGCCGAAATGATGATCCTGACCGGAGAAGTTGCCGGACGCTATGGCGAAGAACACCATCTGCCGCTGCCTTTTCGGGGACAACCCCAGCCCGAATTGCCTCCAGAAGAAGAGCTCATGCAGCTTCCCGCCGGACCCGTGCGCTACTGCGCGATTCGTCGCTGTATGCCTCGTAGCGAAGTTAGTTTGACGCCTGCCCGCCATGCGAGCCTCGGGCTCAACACCTATACGCAGGTCACTTCCCCCATTCGCCGCTATGCCGATCTGCTGGCACATTTTCAAATCAAGGCACACCTGCGGGGTGCACCGCTGCCCTTCTCGCCCGAAGAAGCCCAGGAACTGATTCAATCAGTTAGCAACACTGCCTACGAATCCACCCTGGTCGAGCGACAAACGAATCGCTACTGGGGCTTAGAGTATCTGCGTCGCCATGCCGATGTGGTCTGGCAAGTGCTAATGCTGCGCTGGCTGCGCGAACACGAGAATCTGGGACTGGTGCTGATCGAAGACTTGGGCCTGGAAATGGCAATGCGGTTTAACCGATCGGTTGAAGTGGGCGATCGGCTGGAAATCAAAGTGTCCTACGTTGACCCACGTCAGGACATTATCCAATTTACAGAAGTCACAGGCTCAATGGCGCAAACAGCTTAGGAGCTGCTTCGGCGTCCTCAAACAGCCCGAATTGCCGTAAGCTAGGAAGGCTGTTTTTTGCTGCCCGGACTGCCCTAGAGAGAGTGCCATGAAGATTGCCACCTGGAATGTCAACTCGATTCGATCGCGCCTTGATCAGGTGCAAACCTGGCTCAAATCCAGCGAAGTTGATCTGCTGTGCGTCCAGGAAACCAAGGTTGTCGATGAAGACTTTCCGCGATCGATCTTTACAGACCTGGGCTATCACACTTACATTTCAGGACAGAAATCCTATAACGGCGTTGCTCTGATTAGCCGCACCCCTCTGGAAGCTGTCAGCATTGGCTTTGCTGAAGTCGTTGGTAGTTCCGCAGCATCTTTTGAGGCACAAAAGCGAGTCATTAGCGGCGTTCTAAACGGCATTCGCATTGTGAATCTTTACGTGCCTAACGGCTCAGAAGTCGGCAGCGAAAAATACGAATACAAGCTAAACTGGCTTGCCGTGCTGCGCGACTACCTCAAGGCTTGGCAAACCGATCACGCTGAAATCCTGGTGTGCGGAGACTTCAACATTGCCCCCGAAGACCGGGACATCTACGACCCCAAAGGCAAAGACACTCACATTATGTCCTCGCCAGCAGAACGAGAGGCACTTCAGCGATCGGTTTTCGACCTGGGATTTACAGATGGCTGCCGTCAGTTTCATGAGGACGGGCAATTTACCTGGTGGGACTACCGCACGGGCGGCTTTCAGCGGAATCGCGGCTGGCGCATCGACCATCACTATCTCTCAGAGAAATTGCGCGATCGTGCCCAGACTTGTGCAGTAGATATTGTGCCTCGTGGCTGGGAGAAACCGAGCGATCATGCCCCTGTGACGGTGGAATTGCTTTAAGAGTGAGTGAATGGGGAGATGAAGCAAGGGGTTGAGACGATTCCCGGTAGGGAAAACTGCTTTGCGTCATCCTAGATTTGCATCACCCTAGAACTGATCCTTCATGCCTCGCAGTCGAGCGAAGGTTTGAATTGGGTCATGGCTTTTGACCTTCATTTGAAGGACAGGCTGATCCCAGCGTAGAAAGGGATTGGTCCGTTTTTCTTCCCCCAGCAGTGAGGGAATCGTTGCTTCCGATCGTCCTCTTAACTGATTAACCTGGGCTACGCGATGCTGTAAATCCTGGTTTTGCTCGTCCACCGTTAACGCAAACTGAAGATTTTTCTGCGTATATTCATGGGCACACCAGATGCGCGTATCATCCGGGAGCGATCGAATCTTGGTCAGGGAATTCACCATCTGCATCGGAGAGCCTTCAAACAGCCTGCCACAGCCGCCCGCAAATAGTGTATCGCCGCAAAACAGTTCACCGGGTTCTCCGGGATGAACAGGCGCGAAGTAATAGGCAATATGAGCCTTGGTGTGTCCCGGCACGTCCAGGACTTCCGCCGATCGATCAGCAAATGTCACTCGATCGCCCTCCTGCAAAAATATTTGCTGTCCAGGAATTCTGCCTCGATCGGATGCTCCACCGTGAACGATCGCCTCTGGAAAAGTTCGGAGAAGCTGAGCATTGCCTCCTACATGATCACTGTGGTGATGGGTGTTCAAAATCGAGACTAGTCTCGCATTCAGGTTGCTTAAACAGCGTAGAACTGGCTCTGCTTCAGCCGGATCAATTACGGCAGCAGTCTGAGAATTGGGATCATGCAGCACAAAAATATAGTTATCAGATAGGGCAGGAAGTCGGTGAATTTGCATTACTGAGTCCAGGGTTCACACAGTTCTTTCTGTATTTTCGCTCAGGTTTCCGAAAAATTGGCCTGCTAAAGTTAATTGAGGCTTTACAGGATTCTCACCCTCTCTTTGCCTGTGAGAAAGAAGCCTTTTGCGGAATAGAAGAACGGGCAAAGGCAACCAATTTGATTTCGCTTTAATTCATATCAGCTTCAACTCAAATCTAAACGTCCTGCCATCAGTTACGGTAGGAGTAGGGGTATAGAATGGTTCGCGTTACAGCTCAAAAATCAGCCGAAGCTGCTCGACGATTGATCAATCGCACCAGGTTAACCCAACAGATCAGCTGCAAAGATTATTTTTATCTAACTTCTGTAATTCTGGCAGATACATCACTTAGCGAGGCAGAAAGGCGACAGATTAATCGTCTTTTCGATGACGTTCAAACAGGGCATTTACATCTGATTGATTAGATTTGAGAGTTCGATTTGAATATATTTCAGTTTAGAGAAGTTTAGAGACATTAGTTCTTACTGCGCCAGTGCGTTCTTTGGGAAGGATGCACTGTTTTTTTCAGGTTCACTTTTTCTCGGTAATCTCCTCAAACTCCAGGGAATCCTAGAGCTAATCAAAGAGTTCGCCTAAATCAACCCCAGTGATGCCATTTTTTAACCTAAGTTGGCATCCATCACCTAACGCAGCAATTCAACATTAAAACTTATGGATTTTCAGCGTCGTACAACCAAGCCAACCGTCTCACTTGTAGTCAGTGACTTATCAAAAAGTGGTGCTGGTCGCTGGGGTGGAGGCGTTCGTCCGTTCCTACTGGCTCAAGCTTTACGGCAATTGGGACATCGCGTCAAAATTTTTGGATTTGGCGATGACCCTGCGATCGCTTATACAGTTGACTTGCCGATTGTGACGATCGCGCCAACGGATTATCCCAAATTCTTCCAGTCTGCGCGTCATCTCATGAAGCAAATTGATGGCGATATTATCTATGCCTACAAACCGAAGCCTACAAGCTTTGGAATTTCCCTGCTTCATCGTTTGAAAACACGCCGCCCTCTGATCCTGGACATTGATGACTGGGAGCTAAGCTGGCATGGCGGAGAAGATTGGAAATACTGCCCGACGCTAAAACAGTTTGCTAGAGATGTGTTGAAACCGAAGGGTGCTTTGCGACAGCCTGATCATCCGCTTTATCTAAGCTGGATCGAGAAGCTTGTCTCGCATGCGAATGCCGTAACAGTTCATACCCAATTTCTCCAGCACCGTTTCGGCGGCACGTGCGTTCCCAACGGCAAGGATATATCATTGTTCGACCCGCAGCGGTATGACGCTCAAGCGGCTAAACAGCACTTTGGACTTTCTGACTATCGAGTGCTGATGTTTCCGGGCGCACCTCGCCCCTACAAAGGGGTTGAAGATATTTTGATGGCGTTAGAGCAGCTCAACCAGCCCGACTTACGGTTAGTGATTGTGGGCGGCAGTCCCTACGACGATTACGACAGTCACCTGATGCAGCGATGGGGACAATGGCTGATCAAATTACCCGCGCTTTCGCATGAAAAAATGCCAGAGGCGATCGCCGCCAGCGATATTGTGGTTGTCCCCCAGCGAGACACGCCAGCAGCCCAGGCTCAGTTTCCGTTAAAGCTTACTGACGGCATGGCAATGGCAAAACCGATTCTGGCTACTCGTGTCGGTGATATTCCACAGATCCTAGGGAATACGGGCTATCTCGTTGATTCTAGTTCCCCCACTCAGCTTGCGGCTGAGATCACCCACATCTTTGCCAATCTTGCGGAGGCGATCGATCGGGGTCGGCGTGCCAGGGAGCGGTGCAGGGAGCATTACAGCCTGGAAGCAATGAGTCATCGGCTTGCCCCAGTGTTAGAAAACTGCTGATAATCGGTTAGAGGGCAGATTGGCAACTGCCCCAACAACCTGATTATGCTCTTACAGGAAATAGGGATAAGGAAACCCTAAACAGAAGCCATTTCACGCTCAGGCAAACTGCGAAGCTTGTGGGTGTTTTCCAGCAGGCTTTGAGCAAAGGCGTCTAATCGCTTCGAGAGATCAGAATCAACAAGTTCACCCTGCTGATTAAACGCTTTCCAGGCTTGTCCGATCGCCACCTGTTCAGGAATCGTCCAGGCATGAACCCAGCGCATGATAATTCGCAGATCATTCAGGGCGTTGCTGTTCGACTGTCCACCCAGAACGCTGATAAAGCCCGTTACTTTGCCAGAGAATTCTTCAAAGCCCATCAAGTCCAGCGCATTCTTCAGCACACCGCTAATGCTGCCGTGATATTCGGGGGTTGCCAGAATAATCCCATCTGCTTCACGGACTGCATCCCTCAGCTTCTCAACGTCTGGATGGTTAGGATAGTCTTTGCCACCATCACAAAAGGGAAGATCTAGCTCTCGTAAGTCTAAAACCTCGACTTCAGCGCCTAACGCCTCAATTCGCTCCATTGCAATTTCTAAGGCTTGCTGACTGTAAGAATCAGCTCTCAAACTGCCGCCAATACCAACAACCTTGATCATAGGGCTGAGTCCTTAGACAACTAATCTTAGCTATTTTTTAATATAGCTTAAGCAAAGTTGTAATGACTACGACTTAGGAGAGAGATGGAAAGCAGAGCTGAGGATGGAGAGCCGGAAACAAGAAAAGAGGGGAGTGAGATGTCCTTCGCTTTCTTCGGACGACCCATTCCCCCTAATGCAGCCAGAATCGGCAGCCAAAATCGCTATGCTGCTGATTGATGCGACTTATCCTGAATTGAGGTGATAGAAGCAGATTCAGCCTTTGCCGAGTCAGCAGTAAGCTTATGGCTGTGGAAATGGATTCCGAGAAAAACATCGTAAATGAAATTCCAGAAATCCTTGCCTTTCATCAAACCTAAAGTCTGATGGCAGCCTTTTGCGTCGAGGAGTGGCTTTGTGGCTCGATAAGCAGGCTGATACTTATACCAGGGAATCGAGGGCCATAGATGGTGGATCAGGTGATAGTTCTGCCCCATAATCAGCACGTTCAGAATTGGATTGGGGTAGACCCGCGCATTCTTCCAGCGATCGCGCTCTTGGAAGGGACGATGAGGCAGGTAGTCAAAGAACAGCCCCAAAGCCAGACCAACAATGCCCGAAGGAATAAACCAAAAATTAAAGATAAAGCCAACAAAGCCGTACTGTATCCCCAGGACGACGATCGTTATCACAATCAGCCGAGCGACTGCCCACTCTAGAAGCTCATATTTGCGCCACAGCCGTCGCTTAAAAAAATAAATTTCGTGGTAGAAGAAGCGAGCCGAAATCAGCCAGAGCGGGCCGCCTCTAGACACATAGTGGTCGGGATCGTTCTCTGGGTCATTTACATTGGCGTGGTGCTGCATGTGGACGCGGGTAAAGACCGGATAGGAAAATCCCAGCAGCAGGGCACTGCCATGACCCATCAGCGCATTCACAATTCGATTGCTATGGGCAACGTTGTGGGATGCGTCGTGAATGACTGTGCCCACCATATGGAGCGCAAGAACATTGGCGCAAAAGCAGATCCAGTCGGGGACGTGCCAGCACCAATAGCCAATCGTGGATAGGATTGCCATGACTACTGAAACCAGGAACATGAGCAGCGTTGGATTCCATGCCCTCGGCGCGCCCAGGAATTCCCTCGGTACAGTCAGGGGCTGAACTGCCTCCGACATCGTCTGTTTTCTCCTTACAGCTAAATTGAGCGACTTGCCCTCGTTCGCAGGCCCATTCGTAGGAACGAGCAGGATGCACTGAGATAAAACTTTACACTATTTTCCCCTTGTTCTCAGAAAACGCGGCGCAGTTTTTTGTTTAAGACAAAGGAAGCGGTGCAAAAAAATATGTTTCAGGCAAGCTTTAAAGATTCTACGGTCAGAAGGGTTCGCTGTGCTGATTTCTACAAAATGCAGGAACACAAAAGAATGCAAGAACACAAAGTGGAACACACTCATTCGTCTCAGCGTCAGGCAATGCGGAACAATTCTTGCCTGGAGGCGATCGCATGAGGAAGGCAATTAACAATTTTGTTCAGCTTAAAAAGTCACTCCAGGTTTTAGTCAAACAAAAGGTTTATCGCAGCTTAAGAGAAATAATTTAGACTTCCTTAAACTTTTATAGAAAACGCAGGTTTACTCCGCAATACTACTGATAGAGATAGAAGCACGAACTAGCCGTGAAATCCTTACGGACTCTACCTAACGACCCGTTTGCGGGAGATTGTCAAGATTCGAGAGCCTCCCTTGATTTCCGTAGTTTCAACCTTAAACTCGTACGATGGACAGCTTATTAAGTGACCTATAGAAGGATGTTTCAAACATCCAAAACTTAGAGACTGATCTTGAGATTCAAATCCGTTTGGCTCCACGAGCTTTAGCAACTGTGAGGATGGCATGAATATACGCACTTTCGCCAGCCAAAGTAAAAGAACTAATGGGAAGCAGTCCCCCTCACGGGATAACCGTACGCCCTGCCCAACTGGATCAGGAATACCCGATTGCAGCGTGAACCGTCCTCTTCAGCGACGCTGGCAGTCCAGGTTCACCAGAAAACAGCGAACAGCAGATTTTTCTCATACCCAGCCAACCATTAGTCGCGCAGAGCAAGACCAACTTCTGCGGCAGGAGGCACTGACCCAGGCGCAGCAAGGGCATTTTGATATTGCGGTTGCCCTGTTCAGCGAACTGATCGAGCGTTACCCCAATAGCGCAAGCGACTATAGCAACCGGGGCTTGGTTTACTTCCAGAGCGGACAGCTTGAAGCGGCGATCGAGGACTACAACCGGGCGATCGAACTCAATCCGCAGCTAGACAGTGCCTACAACAACCGGGCGAACTACTATGCGGCTCAGGGTCAATTCCTGGAGGCAATTTTGGACTACGATGTTGCCCTCGATTTGAACCCTGCCAATGTCCGAGTCTGGATTAATCAGGGAATCACGTTCCGGGAACTAGAGATGTACGATCGTGCCCTGGAAAGCTTTGAGCTGGCGCTTTGTCTGGGTCGCCTGGAAGGACATATCTACGCCGAGCGAGGACGGACTTATCACCTGCGGGGCGACTGGAACTGTGCCGTTGGAGACTATCATCGGGCGATCGAAGCACTGCCCGCAACGAAAGGACAGTCACACCATCCTTCGGCTCGTCTGCGTCATCAGGTCGAAAGCTGGATGGGAGAGTTGCTCTACCCCTTTGCTTAAGTCATTTCTGCTTAAGACAGTTCCTGAGGCTTCTCAGACGCGAGTCACTGTTTGAAACCTCAATTTGAAGCCTTGCCTGGAGCCTTAATCGGCTACTAAACGCTTCTTAACCTTCTACCCATTCTCCAGAATCGGGTTGATGTCCTAATTGGCTGTAGAACGGCAGTAAGTAGTATCGCGGTGGGTGATAGTCATTTTCTGCGGTAAATGGTGCGGCGAAGCGATCGCCGACTAAATCTTCTCGCACAAAGAAAGCATTAACACCAGCAAGGTTGGAGCCAACAAGCCTGTAGCCTTTCTTTAAACCCAAGATTTCTAAAGCTTTGAGAGACGCACCAAAATAATCAGTCCCTCGCCATTCATGAGCAGGGTTATAGGCAATAGTCCAGTTCACAGGAGGGTGAAATTTGTCATTGTATTCAATGACAACGACCCGTGGAGAAACAGACTCAATGGCATTCCAAACATGGTAGTCATTACCATCAATATCAATACAAAGCAAATCGATTTCACCCTCGAAACCATTTTGAACAAATAAATCGTTTATGTTTTCTACAGTAATGAATTGATTGACGACTGTGAGAGCAATGGGCACAACAGGTTGAACGCTTTTTGCAATGATCTCGCAAAGCTTCTGACTGGCATCAATTCACAGTCCTCCCCACCTCTAGTAAAGCAGGTAAACAGTGTTATTTTCTAAGCCATCGCACACACCAAACTCAATGAATGCATGGTGTTTAATTCCAATTCTTTGAAAAATTTCTTGAATGATTCCGTCCTCATCGTTCTGGAAGTACGCCTTAAATCCAAAACGCTCCAGACGCTTGGGGTCTTCACATTTAGGGTCAGCTAATAGCTGCCTAATGAGCAGCCCCATATTAGCCGGATAGTTAAAATCGTTATACGCATTCATGCCATCAAGAAATAACTGTACTGCTCACTGCTCAACCTTTTGTCATTCAGTTCAATACAGCACTTCAACCTAGCATTTAATTGGAATGCAAATACAAATCGGAATGCAAATACAAAAATCGATCGCCGTCTGAATAGCATATCCCCCTTGCCATGAATAAACACAGGTTAGGAAAAGTGTGGCGATCGATCATTTTTGCGATTTTCTGATTGCCTAAACGATGATCTCTGCCTAGTGCAATCAATCAGGAAAGAGCAGTGCAGCATCTCGTTTAGCAAATCCTCTAACAAATCCTCAATCGGAAGGCTAATCCCTTCCAAGCTGGTGCTTTAATCGATCGAAATTTGCTGAGGACCGTTTCCGTTGCCATTGGTCTGGTTTGACGGCGTGCTTTGTGTGAGCGTGACACCAGACTGCTGCTCAAGCCAGCTCTTAACCGGATCGTCTGCGAGATTGAGCCGCAGTAGCCCAGAGACAAAACCTCCCAGAAAGGCGATCGGATGTCCGGCAAGTTCGCGGATTACAGGGGTCAATTCGTCCATAAACATGAGAGACACTTCGGGTAACTGTCACATTGATCCTAGCGTGAAGCGGGCAGACTCGCCTACGGGTTAGACAGTGGATTTAGCAGCTGGAGGGAGGGGAGAGAGGAAATGAGGAGGGGAGGAAGGGGATGGGGGGATAGCTAGGAGTGCGTGACCCAGGGCTGGAGCATGATTCTGTTGCCCGATCGTTGAAGGATTAGGGAAATGGGCGCGATGACTAAGCCCTGACTACCCAGACAAACTCGACCCGGGACAAATTTTATGGTTTCGGACGGCTGACCGAGTGCAGCGAGCAATGCCGTTAATTTGCATTAGCGGCAGGCCGACTGCCATCATCGCCCAGTTTTCTCTGGAAGGTGCGCCTTCTAACCAGAGTTCAAACAGTTTCCAGGCAAAGGAATCGGTTGCAGCACGATCAATCTGAGCCTGAACTGCCACAATGAACGGCTGGGAACTGTCTAATTTGCTTTGCCTCAGAGCGTTCAGTATTGCTTCAATTCGTGCATGATTCAGGCAATTATCCCCTTTAACCATCGCCGCGCCACTTGCGGAGCTTTTGACGACAGCATTAGCTCCAGCATAAACGGGGCTACTTCAGGAGCTTGAACACAGCTCGAAAACTCCTTGGTTAAGGAACGAGATGATCGTCCTTTTAACAGTTTTACCTTGTGCGAATCGCTCAGAAGGTGACGGAGCAATCGCCAGAGGAGGCTCAAGTTTTAGAATTTCTGGAACTAACCGACGCTACCCTCCGACTGCAAAAGACGCTCCTCCCATCAAACGAAACTCAGGAAGTCACGCTGACCGCAGTTGAAGACCAGTTCACCTGTCCCGACCTTCCCTGATAAAGACTCAGCCGCTCACTTGCTCACTCACTACCGGGCAAAAATCGCCTCATCCTGAGCAAACGCCTTAAATTCCAGCGCATTGCCGCTCGGATCGAGAAAAAACATTGTTGCCTGTTCGCCCACTTCTCCCTTGAAGCGAGTATAGGGTTTGATAATAAATTCAATGCCCTGCTGGGTGAGACGATCGGCGAGTATTTGCCATTCGTTCATTTCCAGAATCACGCCCCAGTGCTGCACCGGAACATTTTTGCCGTCTACAGGATTCGTGGGTGTCCCTGTGGCAGACGGAGCCAGGTGAGCGGTGATTTGATGCCCAAAAAAATTAAAGTCAATCCAGCGATCGGAGGTGCGCCCAATCGAGCAACCCAACAGGGTTTCGTAGAAATTGCGGGTTGCTGCCAGGTCAGTAACGGGAAATGCAACGTGGAAAGGACGAAGACTCATAGACTTGCGGTTAAAGCTTGAAAGAATGTTGGAGCAGTATCCGAGGTGCTGCATTGCCTCTTAAATCCCCATTAATAGGGGACTTTGAATGACTAACTCATTGCCGCCCGTCGATCGCTCGACTTCGATCGCGAAGATTTGGAGCTGCGAGGAGGCTTGGCGGGGGGAGGGGGAGGTTCCTTTTCCTGGGCGATCGGCAGCGTGAAATGAAACTGGCTGCCCTGGTCGCGTCCTGCCGATTCTGCCCAAATTTTACCGCCCAAGCCCAGCACAATCTGCCGACAAATTGCCAGCCCCAAGCCCGTGCCGCCTGCAGTGCGTCGCAGTGCCCCTTCTTCCTGATAGAAGCGATCGAAGACTGCCTCCAATCGATTCGGTTCAATGCCGCGTCCCGTATCGATAACCGTCACTTCCAGCATTTTGCCGCCGTTGGGCTTTGCCTCGATAGTCACTTCGCCTTCCGGGTTGGTGAACTTGCAAGCATTATCCAGCAGCTTCGATAACACTTCCACTAGCCATTCGCCGTCTGCCTTCACCGGGGGCAGCTCGATCGGCACTTCTGCGGTGATGCGCGGCAGTTCTTCGGTTGCTTGGCGGGTGCGAATGCTGCTCAACGCCAGGCTAACGACTTCCTCCAAAGCGATCGGCTCCAAATGCCACTCGACTCGTCCGCTTTCCAGCCGCGACAAAGTGAGAAAGTCCTGAATCAGCTTTCTCATGCGATCGGCATCGGTCATCGCCGTATTCAGCATCACCTGCCGCAGTTCGGGCATCATATCCGGTTCGCTCACCAGGCTTTCCAGACAGACCTGAATCGTAGAAAGCGGCGTTCTCAGCTCGTGTCCAGTAATGGCGATCAGGTTGCTGCGGGTGCGCTCCAATGCTTCAAGCTGCTGGTTCAGGTCTTCCAGGTTGGCATAGGATTCTGCCTGAATCAGGGCGACACCAAGCTGTGTGGCGATCGCCTCAACCATGCCGATTTCATCATGAGTCCAGGCGTGCGGTTCGCTCTTGCAGTGATGCAGTTCCATCATGCCGAGCAGCTTGCCTTGATACACCACGGGAACCATTAGCCACGAGCGAATTTGCCAGCGATCGAGCCGGGTCTGAATCGGGGAGAAATCAAACGTTGAATCCTGGGTATTGGGAACCGAGAGGCTTTCCTGCTTTTGCGCGACGGTCTGAAACAGGGGATTACGGCTCAGTAACCATTCCTCGCCCATCAGTGAACGGATTGATGGATTCGATCGATATTCGTAGCTAATCGTCGTCGTCGTATCTGTTGCCCGGCAGCGATACAGCACACAGCGACAGACTTCCATCGCCTGTCCCAGCTCCGCCACTGCCACCTTAAAGATTTCGTTGGGGTCGAGCGATCGACGAATGGCAGACGTAATCGAATTCACCAATCGTTCTCGTCGTTCCTGGGCAGCGATCGATCGGTATGCCTTGAGCAATTTGTATTGTCCCGCCTGCAAATAAGTCACCAGTCGCTGAGCAAACGGATCGGGGTCAACCCCCAGTCCTTCGGTCGGCAGGGGGTGGGTCAGGAACATTTCTTTTGCCTGCTCAATTTTTTCGCTCAGTTCCGGTCGATAAACCTGAATGCGGTTCAACAAGAGTTTTGCTGCCTGCTCGCTCACCTGGCGATCGAACGTCCAGATGCCCTCAAAGCGGCGCGTTTGATCCATGCCTGCCGCCTCTCCTCGACTGGTAACAGGAGCGGGATAGCGTTCCTGACAAAGCAAACAAGCCGCATACTGCTGCCCAATCACCACCAGGTGCCATTCCTGACTGAGGCGATCGTCTGGCTCAAAGGCGATCGTTTCATATTCTCTCGATGCGCTTGTAAAACTGGTTTCAGGTGCAGCCAGCACATATACTTGGGGCGTCAGAGCAGCAATGCGTTCGTAGCGGTGTGCCTCCTGGCGATAAAATCGCTCACGCTGGAAGCTGGCAATCACCAGTGAAGAAGTTGATCCGCCCGCCAGGACTTGATCCTCCATTGCGTGCGAAAGGGCAGTCAGGGAGGACTTGAAGTAAAGCTGGGGTCGCAGTTGGGGCGCGATCTGCAATAACTCTTCCAGAACGGAAGTTTGGAGGCTCATTGGCAGTACTTTGTCGATCCCTACGGAAAACAGGTCGAGGTACAAGAAGCAGCTTCCTTACAAAGCTTCGCACGACTCGCAATCGGTCAGCAGGAGGGTTGTTGCACAGAGTTGCTTAGAACGGCTGGGTTTGCAAGGGGTCTCAGTCAAATCGTAAAGCGGCGGCTAGCAGACAAATCATAAGATTTGCAACCAGACGCAACACAGTGCCTCATCCTGCTCAGGAAAGATCACCTCAACCAGAGCCGGATTAGCCTGATTCCAATATACCGTTTTGGTTTAAGCAGACGGAATAGACCTACCGATCGAGCGTAAACGACAGGGCAAGCTTTGCTGTAAAGTGGCAGTATGTATGACAACGACGACTTAACCGTACTCAATGCTGAGCTGGAGACTGATCCGCTAGATGCGATCGAGCCAATCGACGCTGAAGCCGAAAAGCCTGATCCAGACGTGATGCTGCGGCTGCTGGACTCTGACAATAACCAGCAGAAAATGCTGGCTGCCCGTGCATTTTGCGAGCTCGAAGACGATCGCGCCATTCCCGCTCTGATTTGCCTGCTTACTGATGCCTGTCCTCTGATTCGGGTCAGTGCTGCCTATGGCCTGGGGCGCAATCCCAGTTCCGATGCTGTAGAGCCGTTGATTCATCAGCTTCAGCGCGATTGGAATGGCTATGTCCGCAAAGGCATCGTCTGGGCACTAGGAAACTGCCGCGATCGTCGATCGTTAGAACCCTTGATGCGAGCCTTGAGAACCGATATTTCTGCGGTGCGGCTCTGGGCGGCGAGTGCCCTGGCGCAAATGGCAAGTATCGGCTACGAAGCCATTATTACCGCACTGCCTCCTCTCATTGAAGCTCTGCGACGCGATCCGGTAGCGGCGGTGCGAAGTAACTGCGCCTGGTCGATCGGTCAACTTTGCCGCGAACTGCCTTCAAACGTGGTGTATGCAACGGCGATCGATGCCCTGATCGAAGCCTTCGCCGAAGACGAGGAAATGGGCGTGCGCGAAGATGCCCGTTCAGCAATGCTGCGAGTTGGCGATCCACGTGGGCTTCAGGTGATTGAGACGATCGAGCGGGAAGGGTTGATTTAGGGGGGAATTGATTAAACCTGCTGTGCCAGTCGATCGATTGCCTCGCCCGTGACGCGACAGATTCGCCAGTCGGGAAGTACCATTGCGCCCATCCGCTCGTAAAAGCCGATCGCCGGAGCATTCCAGTCGAGGACGCTCCATTCCAGCCGCCCATAGTCTCGCTCCACCGCCAGTTTGGCAAGGTGAGACAGGAGGGCTTTGCCAATGCCCAGTCCGCGATAGTCGGGCAGCACAAACAGATCTTCGAGGTAGATTCCGGGCTTGGTTAAGAACGTTGAATAGTTGGTGAAGAACAGCGCGAATCCCACCAAGTTTCCGGCGACCTCTGCCACGATCGCTTCTACACAGGGACGATCGCTAAACAGATGCTGCTTGAGCAGATCAAGACTGCCCGTCACCTGATGCGACAGTTTCTCATATTCCGCCAGAGCTTTAATCAGCGCAAAGATATCTGCTGTGTCTGCGGGCTGTGCCGCACGAATCAGAACAGTTTGAGACGGTTGAACAGAAGTCATGGGAGATCAGGTTGCAAATCGCCTCAACCAGTATTTCAGCAATTGCTAGCGTTTGCGCGATCGTCTGAAACAAATTCCCAGTTCCGCCCAAGATTGTTGTTCGAAGAATTCCCGATTTAGCGCAGCCAGCTTTTGAGCCGAGCCGCCACCTGAGGACGACGCAACTTTCGCATTGCCTTAGTCTGAATTTGGCGCACCCGCTCCCGCGACAAGTTAAAAATGCCGCCCACTTCTTCAAGCGTGTGGGTTTCGCCCGTGGTTAAGCCGTAGCGCAACGCAATAATGTCCCGCTCCCGCTCGGTCAGAACTTCTCCCAAAACCGAGTAAATTTCTTGCCGCATCATCGATTCGCTCATTTGAGCTTCGGGCGACTGGGTGCTGTTGTCCTCCAGCAGTTCCATCAGTTCGGTGTCTTCGCCTTTGCCAACTCGGTGGTTTAACGAGAGCGATCGACGACGGACCTGCTGCAAGTTTCGCAACTGCTCTGGGGTCATTTCCAGGGATTCTGCCAGTTCAGTCTCGGTGGGGTTTCGGTTGAGTTCTTTCCGCAGTTCCCGATGCGCTTTTTTCAGCTTGTTTAGCTTTTCGACGATGTGAATCGGCAGGCGGATGGTACGGGCATCGTTCGCGATCGTGCGGGTGATCCCCTGACGAATCCACCAGTAAGCGTAGGTCGAAAACTTGTAGCCCTTATCGGGATCAAACTTTTCGGTGGCTCTGTTGAGACCGAGTGCGCCTTCCTGAATCAAATCTAGAAAAGGGACACCGCGATTGAGATAGCGTTTAGCAATCGACACCACCAGCCGTAGATTTGATCGAATCATTTTACGCTTGGCAACGCGGCTCAAATACAGCCGATGTTCGAGCTGCCGTTCAGAAAGCTCTAGCGCAACGGCGATGTCTGATTTAACCGGGGGATGTCCGAGCTGCTTTTCTAAACGGTTTCGCAGTGTTTCCACATCTGCCAGAAACTTGACGCGTCGAGCTAGCTCGATTTCTTCGTCGGGCTTCAGCAGCGGATAGCGTGCCATTTCTTTAAAGAAAGCACCCACCGCATCGTCAGATATCGTTTTGCGGTATCCCGAAGCAGGATTGGTCAATAACTCTTCGATTTCCTCAGAGTCAAATTCAATCATGGCTCCGCCGTTTTCTGCCGTGGATTGCGACTCGGTCTGCTCGATCGATCGCAAGTCAATTGGAGTCTGATGCAGCAAATCGGGCTCGTCAAAGGTCATTAGCTGAAGGGAATCTGTCATGTCCATAAGAGTATTTGTCATGCGTTTGTCGGAGTCAGGATGAAATTACAAACTAAATTACAAGCTACAAAGGGCAGGATGAGATAAGCGAGAAGCTTTAATTCATAAAAAGCTTAAGTAACAGAATTAACAAAACGAATGAAGGCTGCGAGAAAAGTTTTAGTTGAAACTATTTTTCAAATTAAAGAATCATTTAATTTTTCCTATCTTGAACTGTTATTTCCTGCTGGATTTGTCCAAGGGCGATCGAGCCATTTGACCCTACAAACCATTAGATTTTCAAGGGAAATGCGGTTTACTCACGTTAAGAAGCTAATTATGGGTTAAAGCCCCTCCCCACAGGGGTTTCAACTTTTCCGCACGATATCTTCTAGCTAAGGCTAATCTACAGGAACTTTGCCAGAGCTAAGCCTAACTTTAGAGGGAGTTAAGCAATAAGCTGTTGACTGCTGACTGAGTAACCTAATGCGCCCTTTTGAACCGGTGCTTGCGTCGCGAATTTTCTACTGAAAATAGACAAACAAAAACCTAATCAATTTGAACTTAGCCGAGACACCCACCATTATTGTTGCGCTCTATAACGCTGCTGAATGAATCACACTACTAAAGCGTTCATTCTGTTGCCATTGACCGGAGCGAGTAAAGTTGAGATTACTATAGCAAGCTTCTGGCAAATGGCAAGAGCAATGGTCTTTATTTTTCAATTCGTGCAGAAAGGTTGCTCTACAAAGCCTAAACGAGGCATCTTTGTTAACTTAAATAAATCGGAGATTAGCACTTTCCTTAATTCACCCCTTGCCGTTCGATCGAGCAGAAGGCAAATTGAGTCACCCGAACTCCTTTGATGCAAGTGATGCAAGACCGAATAATGTATCAAGTCAGTCATAGTCTAATTGGATGCGTGTCTATCTATAGGCAGATTTGCGGTTTTTTCAGTATCAAAATCTCGATAGACTGGCTAAACTGCAACAACCTCACCCCAAACTGCTACACTCTGCTACATCCAGCGTGATTCGTCAACTACTGCGCTACTTTAACACTGCCGCTTGATCTTATGCCAACCGTTCGTCCACTGCGAAGCAGTTCCCCCACTGGGGTTGTCGCTGCAATGCCTGACACCCCCCTCACCGCTGCGGGAAAGTTACCAATTGCGGCTGAAGCAAACGTGTCCTACGGGTCGTTCCAGTGGGTTGAGGTGCTGGTGGATTGTCCAGGAACTCAGGGACTCTATACCTACCAGATCCCTGACGATCTCAAAGTGCAGCCCGGAGATGTGGTTAGCGTGCCCTTTGGGACACAGCAAGTAGGCGGCATTGCTATTCGGTTGCTTAGTCAGCCTCCCGACCTGGATGCGGCATCGATTCGATCGATCGCTGAAGTCGTCTCGCAAAACTTCTTCCCGCCGGAATATTGGTCGTTACTCAATCAGGTTGCCGACTATTACTGCACGCCACTGATGCAGGTGATCCGGGTTGCCCTGCCGCCGGGATTACTGGGACGATCGCAGCGACGCATCCGATTGAAACCTGAAGCGATTCCAACTGAGGCAGATTTATTCTTGCAGCCGATCGCTCGCCGATTGCTCGAACTGCTTCAGCAGCAGAAACAGGGCGATTATTCCTGGCAATATCTTCAGCGACAGGTGCGCGGAGCCGATCGAGGATTGCGCGATTTGCTGCGTCGGGGCTGGGTGGAAAGCTATTTAGAATCGCCTGCTCCCATTCGTCCCAAACAGCAACGTGCCGTGACTCTGGTTGCCGATCTGCCTGCAATATCGCTGACACCTAAACAGCAAGAAATTCTGGACGTGCTGAAGCGCAGCGGTGGTGAACTGTGGCTGACCGAACTGCTGCAAGTCTGCCAGGTTACGTCATCGGTGATCAAAACGTTGGAGCAAAAAGGCTGTCTTTTAATTCATACTAGAGAAGTGCTGCGAAGGGAATCAGGCACAATCGCCTTCGACCAACCTAAGCAGCTGAATCCTAACCAGCAAAAAGCTTGCGCTGAAATTACCGCCTTAAGCACCTATTCAACGGTGCTGCTGCATGGCGTCACAGGTTCAGGCAAAACCGAGGTTTATCTTCAGGCGATCGACCCAGTACTGCGGAGTGGCAAATCGGTGCTGGTGCTGGTTCCCGAAATTGGCTTGACGCCGCAGCTAACCGATCGATTCCGGGCAAGGTTTGGTTCGCAGGTTTATGTCTATCACAGTGCCCTAGCAGACGGCGAACGCTACGACACCTGGCGGCAAATGCTCAGCGGCAGTCCTCAAGTGGTGATCGGAACGCGATCGGCAATTTTTGCGCCCTTACCCAAGCTGGGATTAATCGTTCTTGATGAGGAGCATGACAGCAGCTTTAAGCAGGATCAGCCTGCGCCCTGCTACCATGCCCGTACCGTCGCTCAGTGGCGAGCAGAACAAATTAATTGTCCTCTAGTGCTGGGATCGGCAACGCCTTCGCTGGAAAGCTGGCTGGCAAATCATTCAACCGTTGCTCAAGGTTTCGCTGAACAGCCCGGAACCCAAACTCTATATCTTTCCTTACCCCAGCGAATTCACGACCGCCCGATGCCGCCGATCGAAGTTGTGGACATGCGCGAAGAATTGCACCAGGGCAATCGATCGATCTTTAGCCGATCGCTTCAGTCTGCCCTTGCTGAACTGCCGCAGCAGAAACAGCAGGCAATTTTATTTATTCATCGACGCGGGCACAGCACCTTTGTCTCCTGCCGCAACTGTGGTCATGTGCTGGACTGTCCCCACTGCGATGTCTCTTTGACCTACCACCAACCTCAGCCCGGCGGCTATGAGTCTTTGCGCTGTCACTACTGTGGCTTTGGTCAAGGGCATCCGCGCACCTGTCCCGTGTGTGATTCTCCTTATTTGAAACACTTCGGCAGCGGCACACAGCGCGTTATGCAGGAACTCAATCATCTGTTTCCCCAGCTTCGCTGTTTGCGCTTTGATAGCGACACGACCCGCGCTAAAGGAGCACACCGCGCTCTGCTGACTCGCTTTAGCCAGGGAGAAGCCGATGTGCTAGTGGGAACCCAGATGCTCACGAAGGGAATCGACCTGCCCCAGGTAACGCTGGTGGGAATTGTCGCAGCAGATGGCTTGCTTTATCTCTCAGACTACCGGGCAAACGAGCGGGCATTCCAGACACTCACCCAGGTGGCAGGACGGGCAGGGCGAGGGGAACAGCCAGGGCGAGTCATGCTTCAGACCTATTCGCCCCCGCACCCGGTGATTAAAGCAGTGCAGGCACAAAACTACGAGGCATTTGTCCAAACGGAGCTAGAGTATCGAGCTGCGCTCAGCTATCCCCCCCACGGACGACTGCTGCTGCTGCGGCTCAGCGGGTTTGATGAAGCGATCGT
>NZ_JACJOR010000187.1:0-4056 GCF_014695615.1 Leptolyngbya sp. FACHB-711 | reverse complement strand
CAGGAGGTATTCGACTCATGTTTGGACAAGCTGCGGTTGGTGGTTCAGCAAATAGCCCCTCTGGAAGCCGGATGTTCCGTTATGAGGTGGTCGGTCTGCGTCAAAACGAAGAAAACGATCGCAATAACTATTCGATTCGTCGGAGCGGCAGCGTGTTTATCACTGTGCCCTATAACCGGATGAACGAAGAAATGCAGCGCATTTTGCGAATGGGCGGCAAGATTGTCAATATCGAGCCTTTGTCGGCAGAAGAGTCGGCGCAGGCGTCGGCAAATTGATTGGGCAGCGGCAGTCAGCCTGCCGTTTCCCCAGTGGGGGAGGTGCTTTGCAACGATTCAGCTTTAAGGGTCTTGATCTCACTCGTTAAGCTAAATCGCTTCTAGGCGGGCAGTTTGCCTGCATATTGGTGCGTGTTTCATGCTGGAATCTTCAATCGATCGGAATAATCCTTCTGAGCCCGGCGGCTCCCCAGGCGACCTCACAATCGAACAGGCAATTGCTAATTTGACCCATCCTGACCTGAGCTTGCGGTACTACGCTGCCTGGTGGCTGGGCAAATTTCGCGTTAAAGAGCCTGCGGCAGTCGATGCGCTCGTTACAGCCTTACAGGACGAGTCCGATCGCACCGAGTTGGGCGGCTATCCGCTGCGACGAAATGCGGCAAGGGCATTGGGTAAGCTAGACGATCGACGGGCGGTTCCGGGGTTAGTAGCGTGTTTGTCCTGCGAAGATTTTTATGTTCGCGAGTCAGCCGCACAGTCTTTAGGAATGCTTGGCGATGCGTCGGCAGTTCCAGCTCTGTTGCCACTTTTGCAAGGCGGTCTGGAGGCGGCTCAGCCTGTTCCGGGTCGTCCTCACTTGGCAGAACCGATCGAGGCAGTCATGGAAGCTCTGGGGGCACTCGCGCCCGGAACCCCGTGGCAGCAAGAAGCAATCGACTTTATTCAGCCTTTCCTAGCTCATTCGCTGGGACGAGTACAGTATGCCGCTGCCCGCGCCATGTATCAGCTCACCGATGAGGCGCAGTATGGCGATCGATTGGTCGCTGCCCTTTCCGGAAGCGATATCAATTTGCGTCGCGCTGCGTTGTCTGACCTGGGAGCAGTAGGCTATCTGCCTGCGGCTGAAGCAATTGCCACGGCTGCCGCTGAAAATAGCTTCAAGCTGTTCTCGTTGAAAGGCTTGCTGGAACATCAGGTTCGATCGGGAGCTGCTCTGTCGCCGGACGCGCTGAAACTGATGGATTTGATGGACAGTTTGCTGTAGCAAGCGGGATATCCTCCCTACAACAAACCTGTCAAATTGGCTCACTCGTTTAAGTCTCTATTCCCGATTCCTCACCTTTTCTGATGTTTTCTTGCCCGATGACAATCTCTAACTCCGTTAATGCCCAGCCGCTGATTGATGCGATCGATCAGGCAGATTCGCCCGAACGATTGGTTGGTGCGGTGCAGGCATTGGCAGCAGCCCAGCAGGAGGCAGGCATTCCGACGCTGATTCGCGCTCTGGGATTTAATAATCCGGGGGCTGCGGCGATCGCAGTGCGGGGTCTGGTGCAAATGGGCGCGATCGCAGTTCAGCCCTTGCTCGACCTGGTGGACGACTACAACTATGGCGCAAGAGCCTGGACGATTCGGGCACTAGTGGGTATTGGCGATCCGCGTGCGCTAGAGGTATTGCTGGCGGCGGCTGAAGCAGATTTTGCGCCGAGTGTGCGGCGGGCTGCAACTAGGGGACTCGGTTCTCTTCGCTGGGACTGGCTCCCTGAAGACAACAGGGCATCGGTTCAAGAACAGGTGATGACCTCGCTGATAAAAATTAGCCAGGACTCCGACTGGTCTTTGCGCTATGCAGCAATCGGGGCACTGGAGGTACTGGCAGGTGCAGCCAATTCTTTGCATCCGGCGATCGAACAGCAGTTGCGGCAAATTGCGGAGCAGGATGCAGATTTAGCAGTACAGGCAAGAAGCCAGAAAGCACTCCGGGAACTGGCAGGCAAGTAGCTTATTTCCACTCCCTATTCCCCCTTTCCTACTCCCCCCTTTGTACACAAAACACTAGGTTAAACAATGTCGATCCCTCTTCTCAAAGTTACTCCTAAGACCCAGAATCAGCGTGTGGAGGGCTACGATGTCCCCGATGAGGACGACCCTACCCTTTACCGCCTGAGCCACGCCATCTCGGATACTGACGTAAACGAGATCATCTGGGCAGCTTATCGGCAGATTTTTAGCGAACATCTGGTTCTGGAAAGCTATCGCCAGCCTGCGCTGGAATCTCAGTTGCGGAACCGGGCGATTTCAGTGCGAGAGTTCATTCGAGGGCTGGGCAAGTCGGACGTATACCGCGATGAGATTGCTGACCTGAACTCGAACTATCGCATTGTCGATCTCACCTTCAAGCGGTTTTTAGGACGGGCATCCTACAGTAAAGATGAGCAGATTGCTTGGTCGATCGTGATTGCGACCAAAGGACTGCACGGCTTTATTGATGCAGTGGTGGACAGCGACGAGTACAGGCAAAACTTTGGCGATGATGTGGTTCCTTATCAGCGTCGCCGGATGGAAGGTCGCCCGTTTAACCTGACCAACCCGCGCTATAGCGACTACTGGCGGAACCGAATGCTGGAAATGGAGCTGCAAACTCGCTCCTACTACCAAGTACGGCAGTATCAATCCGGCAACCTCGATCGCAAAGTTATTCGTCAAGCAGTGTCGCCGATGTTCTTTAACATGGCGCAGTCGCTCCTAATTCCGCAGCAGGATTCGCAGCGGGACGTGGCGCGGGCAACTTCCAGCACGATTAAGGTTCCTGATTCGAGCCGCAGTGCAGGTGAAGTAAAGCCGACGGTGAAGGCAACCAATGTGGCATTGCCCTACCGCTATCTGTACAACATGCCAAAGGTTTAGAGGAGTTTGTAGGTGGGTGGCAAGACGGTCGAGATCCCTTAAATCCTGCTTAAAAAGGGAGAACTTTGAGCCATACAGCCTCCTATTTGCTTAAGGGCTATCTGCATCGGGTACTTACCTCTTTATAAAAGGGGGACTAGAAGGGATCTTCAGCCCTTCTCACATCCATCCGCCTTTCCTCATCGGCTCTCATCATTTACTTTTATTCCTTTATTTCCTCTTTAGTAACACCATGACCATTCCTCTGCTTGAATACACCCCCTCCTCACGGAATCATCGAGTTCCGGGCTATGAGGTTCCTGGTGAAGACACGCCCTACATCTATCGGCTTGAAGACTGCACGGATAACACGGATCTGGAAGCAATGATCTGGGCAGCTTATCGTCAGGTTTTTAGCGAGCACGTTATCCTGCGCAGCAGCCGTCAGAGTGATCTGGAGTCTCAGCTCAAGAATCGATCGATCACCGTACGCGACTTTGTACGAGGTCTGGCAAAGTCAGAAACTTTCCGCAGATTGGTAGTGGAAACAAACTCCAACTATCGGATTGTGGAAGTGTGCCTGAAGCGATTGCTGGGTCGTGCTCCCTATAACGAAGACGAGAAGCGTTCCTGGTCGATCAAAATTGCCACGCTTGGCTTTGATAGCTTTGTGGATGCGCTGGTAGACAGCGAAGAGTACAGCACCAACTTCGGCGACACGACCGTTCCCTATCAGCGTCGTCGCTACAAGGATCGTCCGTTTAACCTGGTGACACCTCGCTATGGCGATTACTGGCGCGATCGCCTGGAAACCGAGCGGTATAAGTGGGGCGATGTGAAAAACTTCCTGGACATGGCGCGATCGATCAAGATTACGCCGAAGCAAATGACTCCGGTGAGTACCAAGAATATTCAAATTCCTGATACCAGCCGCGACACCAAACCCCAGGACACGCGGGTTTCGATTAGCACCACAGCGGGCTTTCCGGTACGGTAAAGGGTGAAATAGAGCAGTTTGAGCACCAGTCAATTGATTCAATTCATCGATTAATTGAATTGATGGATAGGGTTGAAGACATGGAAAGCGGAACGATCGCATGAATCATTCTGCGAATCAAACACTCTGACCTTTTCCTGCTCCAAGTTACTCGTTTGCTGAATCAATTCT
>NZ_JACJOR010000186.1:0-2835 GCF_014695615.1 Leptolyngbya sp. FACHB-711 | reverse complement strand
ACCTTCTTCCTGACTCAGGTTGGTCGGTTAGTAGCAGTCTAGGGGAAATCCATGCAGCCCAAGAAAGTCAGTGGTATCGTGAAGTTATATAAACCTCCCGTTCAGATTTCTACTGCCCGCACATGAACGATCGCATTCTCTACGTGCGCCTGCCCTGCAACCCCATCTTCCCGATCGGAGTTGTTTATCTGGCAGATCATGTTCACAAGCTATTTCCAGACGTTTCTCAGCGCATTTTCGATCTGGGAACAATTCCGCCGCTAGATTTTGGAGCTGCGCTCGATCGCTGCATTGACGAGTTCAAGCCAACGCTGCTGGTATTCTCCTGGCGCGATATTCAGATTTACGCTCCGGTCGGCGGACGAGGCGGTAACCCGCTGCAAAACGCGTTTGAGTTCTACTACGCCCGCAATCCATTCACCAAACTGAGAGGGGCGATTGGTGGACTGCGGATGGTGTCATCCTACCTGACTGAGCTGTGGCGCAACCAGAATCTGATTCAGCGAGGGCTGAAGCGCGCCCGTCAGTATTGCCCGGAAGCACGATCGGTCGTTGGGGGCGGTGCGGTCAGCGTATTTTATGAGCAGTTGGGCAAAGTGCTGCCGAAAGGGACGATCATCTCGGTTGGGGAGGGAGAAGCTCTGCTCGAAAAGCTGCTGCATGGACAGGATATTGCAGACGAACGCTGCTACATTGTGGGTGAAACCCAGCCTCGCGATCGCCTCATTCACGAACAGCCTGCCCCCCTAGAGAAAACTGCCTGCAACTACGACTACATTGCGGAAATCTGGTCGGATTTTGACTACTATCTGCAAGAAGGCGACTTTTATATTGGGGTGCAGACCAAGCGCGGCTGTCCCCACAACTGCTGCTACTGCGTTTACACCGTGGTCGAAGGTAAGCAGGTGCGAATCAATCCGGCAGACGAAGTCGTGAAGGAAATGCGCCAGCTCTACGATCGCGGCGTTCGCAATTTCTGGTTTACCGATGCTCAGTTTATTCCGGCACGGCGGTTTATGAATGATGCGATCGAGCTCCTGCAAAAAATCCTCGACGCAGGCATGACGGATATTCACTGGGCGGCGTACATTCGGGCAGACAACCTAACCCCGGAACTCTGCGACCTGATGGTGAAAACCGGGATGAATTATTTTGAGATCGGCATCACGAGCGGTTCCCAAGAGCTGGTTCGCAAAATGCGGATGGGCTATAACCTGCGGACGGTGCTGCAAAACTGCCGCGATCTCAAAGCTGCCGGATTTAATGACCTGGTCTCGATTAACTATTCGTTTAATGTCATTGATGAGACGTTTGACACCATTCGTCAGACGATCGCTTATCACCGGGAGATGGAGCGCATCTTTGGTGCAGATAAGGTGGAGCCTGCTATCTTCTTCATCGGACTCCAGCCCCACACGCACCTGGAAGAGTATGCCTTCAAGAACAATATTTTGAAGCGAGGCTACAATCCGCTTGCCATCTACTTCCCCTGGGTTGCTAAAAAGCTGCTTTGGAATCCAGAACCGCTCGGCTCTTTCTTTGGCGAGGTCTGCCTCCAGGCATGGCAACAAAACCCAAACGACTTTGGCCGGGAAGTAATGAATATTCTGGAACAGCGTTTGGGCGCGGCTCCATTAGAGGAAGCTCTCACTGCCCCGATCGACTCTAAAGAACCGAAGGAACCCAAGGAACTGACTGCGGTTTAAGCTTGTGTTAAACAATCTCCAATCACACTCTCGACTCAGCTGCAAATCTCCTATGTCCCCTAAATAGGCCAACTTTGGGGGACTTCCGAACCGCTCAAAAAGCTTGGGAGCGAGATTCAAGAATCGTGAATTGGATGAAGGCATTAGGGGCGAACTTCCCTTGCTCCGAATCTCAAAGTTCCCCAGGACTGGGGATTTAGGGGGCTACGAAGCCTCAGACCCAAACCAGAGGCAATTCCAGGTTCAAGGTAAGACGACAGCCCCGAATTGAAAAGCGACTTGTTCCAATTACCGTTGCGGATCGAGCAGGGCACGCAGGGCAAATTTTGGCAGAGCCAGCATCCGTCGCCATCGCCAGGGTTCCTGATATAGCCGATAGACCCACTCCAAATGGTTATTTGCCAGCCATCTTGGAGCGCGGGTCTTTTTGCCAGACCAGATATCAAAACTGCCACCGACGCCGATCCAGATCGAATCAGGGCAAAGATAGCGATGCTCAGCGATCCAGAGTTCCTGCCGGGGGACGCCCAAGCCCACAAGAATCAGGCGCGGCTGAAGCTGTTGGAGGGTTTCGTTGAGCTGCGATCGTTCTTCTGCCGATAAATATCCGTGCTGAACGCCGACGACCTTAAGTTCGGGAATGCGCTGTTGAAGGCGATCGGCTGCGGCTTGGGCCACTCCGGGCGCACCGCCGTAAAAGAAAACTGTGCCTTCTGACCCTAGCAGCGGCATTTGATTGATCAATTTTTCTGCTAGCTCGATGCCAGGACATCGCTGCACTTTCATACCCCGTAGCCGCAGATAAAGGACGACTCCAGAGCCATCGGGAATCACAAGTTCTGCTTTGCGGATCACCGCTGCCAGGTCGGGCGTTTTCTCTGCCTGCATTGCCATTTCTGCATTCAGCGTCACGACATGAACGCCGCAATGATGTTTTGCATGGGACAGTAGCCAGCCCGGATAGTCGGAAACCAAGTGGATTGGTAACCCTAACACGGTCGATCGTCTGGGAGCTTGGAGCAGGTCAGGCATGGGGAAGACGACAGAATTTAATGCCTTCCAATTATAGGGGGCTTTGTTTCCGTGAAGATTCTGAGAAATTACTCAGATTTCGTATCGGCTTTGCTAT
>NZ_JACJOR010000185.1:0-16602 GCF_014695615.1 Leptolyngbya sp. FACHB-711 | reverse complement strand
CCGGGGGCGATCGAAAAGGACGGAAGTAGGGAAAAAACTAGAAGCTAAAAAGACAAAAGCCCAAAAATTTTCCTGAAGGAACGCGCCTCATTTCATTCCCATCATCTACGCAGAAAAGAGGCGAAGACTATGAAACTGACCTATCGCGGCGTGAGCTACGAATACAACGCTCCTCAAGTTGAATATGGCGATGCCACCCAAGTTGGCAAATATCGCGGGCTAGACATTCGGTTCCGTAAATCCAACAAGGCTTTGGTGCTTCAGCCAACGCTAGATCTGCTTTATCGCGGCGTGGCTTATACGGCAAATCCAACTCCTGCCACTGAAACTCAAACCGAGCAGACTCCTGCACAGTCGGTTCAAGAGCGGGCACGGGTGCTGATGATGAATCACCATCGCTCTGAAAAGCAGCGGCAGCAGTCCATGCTGACTCGTTCTGATCAGCGAATGGGGTTAAGCCACTAGAGTTCCTCATTCAAGTTCGATCTTCTTTCAAGTTTGATCTAAGTTAGCTGGTTGACGACACCTCCTTAATGGGGGTGTTTTTGTTTAACCGATCGAACTACAGCCCTGCAACAGGCACAGGTGCAGCTCGTGCAGCAGGAAAAACGCTCTAGCCTGGGGGAAATAGTGGCAGGAATTGTCCATGAAATTAATAACCCCATTAATTTTATTGTCAGCAACATTCGGCATCGTTAGCAACATCCCGCCTTTGCGCGTACGCTGCTGATTTTGCAACATCGACTCAAGGGCACAGGAGACTGACCCTCGACCACGGATCATCAAGCTGTAATTCAAATTGCCGATAACGCGAATGGCATCTCTGATTCCATCCAAAAGCAACTGTTTGAGCCTCTGTTTACGACTAAGCCTGCTGGCAAAGGTACAGGCTTGGGACTGGCGATCGCCCATCAGATTATTCTGGAGAAACATAAGGGCAAACTGAGCATTGCCTCTGAAGTCAGGCGGGGCACAACCTTTACGATCGAACTGCAATTAAGGCTGCGGTATAAGAAGCGATGGGCTTATAGATAAATTCATCAGATTTCTCCTAGCACATCAAAAATTGGCAGCATTGCACAGTCAGGACAAGTTTTTCAGAGACTAGAATAGGGAAATTCCCCTCCATTCTCATTTTTCCGGTTCAGTCTCTTCGCCGAGTCCTGAATATTGCCCCTGTTTTCCGTTGCGAGATGTCTACCTTGCCCACTGACGCTTTCCCAGATTTTTCTGATTCCCAACTGCCAGATTCGCAAGAAGAGGAACTGGTCCATGCTGCTGCCAATCCGGCGATCGATCGGGCAATCGATTCGTCTGGCAGTTCGCCTTTCTACGTGCGGGCAGCAAGACAGCAGGATTTAACCAACCTGGCAGAAGTTTTGACCAGCAGCTTTCATAGTTCCACAGGGACGATGGGTTGGCTGTATCCCTTGCTGCGACAGGGGATCTACGAAGATATGCGAATGCGGATGCGATTATCTCAGGGGGGAACTGCGAAGCGATCGACTCAGGCTCATTACGCCTGTCTAGTGGCAGTGCGGCGGATGTCTTCGCAAGAGGCGGTGTTTGAGTCGCGGGCTTCGGAGTCGCCTCAGCTTGCTGTAGCGGGCAGCGATCGACTGGTCGGCACGGTCGAAATTTCGCTCAAGACCGGATCGCCCTTTTTGCGCCAATCGCCCTATCTCTATCTGTCAAATCTGGCGGTGCTAGCAGAATATCGGCAGCAGGGAGTAGCTCAGCAGCTTTTGCGGGTCTGCGAGCGGGTTGCGCTCGACTGGGGCTATCAGGATTTGTATCTGCACGTTCTTGAGGACAACGCCCGCGCCCGACGGCTCTATAGCAAAGCAGGCTATGAAGTAGAACGAATTGACACCACCCTAACTTCGGTTCTGCTGGGACGATCGCGACAGATGTTTCTACACAAATCGATTCCGCGAACTTGAGAAGAGATTTGCGGAGCCGCCAAGCTCCTACATTGCTGCCTGGTCAGGCAGATTGGATGCCCGCTCCCATTCAATGGGAATCGACTGTTTTCGCTGCAATGTCTTCTCTCAATTCGAGGAAATTTCCCCCACAAGTTCTGGATGAACTCGATCGCGGTGCAGCGTGGGGTGCAACAGCATTTGGTGTAGGTGATAGCGGAAGTTTTGATCCAGATATTTCTGGCGGGTTGCATCCCAGGTGGAGAGGGCTTCGGCTTGCGTTTGCTGAATTTTTTCCTGGAGCTGGGGTAATTCAGCCTGATTGCCGATCGCCTCATTTAGTAACGATTGCAGCACTTGTGTATCCTGGAAGCTGCCGAGCCGATCTTGAATTTGTTTAATTTCTTCGATCCAGTTATGGAATGGTTCGCCATAAAACGGCTTGAAGAATTCGGTTTGATAGCGGGCATGTTTGCAGACTTTTCGCAGGTCGTGCAGCGTTTCGCTTTCAACGGCAATGTTGTCTTGTGCAATTGTCCAACCAGAATGAAGCAGCACTTCAGCAACTAAAGGACTCAGTACATCCGGCAGCACGGTGAGCAGCGGCAGGTGAGCGATCGGGTGAAATTTGGGCTGCTCAATCCAGTTTGTAAACGCAGTTTGTAGAGCTTTGTAGGGGCGATCGTTCAGCGCAGTTTTCATCGCCTGAAACGCGGTAACTCGCTGCTTTTTTAATGCCTTGATTGCAAATTGGATTTGTTTTTGTTCAGTCTGTTCAAATTGGGGCTGATACTCATTTTGCAGGCTGGCAATTTGCACGTCGAGATCGCGCACTGCGCCTAAAATTCGAGCCAGATTACGAACTTGTTTGCGGTCAGCTCTTTTGGGCAGTAGGATGGCGCGATCGAAAATTTGCATTGCGGTTCTGAGGCGGCGTGTGCTGACCCGCATTTGATGCAGGTGTTCAGGATCGGTATCTTCCAGAACGCGTTTTGCAGGCTTGCTCATTCGGTGGAACTGTTCGGTAATCACTTGCTGAGCCAGTTCACCTAATGTTAAATTTTCCGTTAATTCATGAATACTGTTAAAGGAAAGTTTTTCTTTTTCTTCTTTTTTCATACCTTTTTTCATACTTTGATACCTTCCCTACCTGGACTTCTAGAAAAGAATTATTTTAACGCGAACCTGTCTATTGCTAATCCTTCATCGGAACTGCTTCGCTGGATTGATTTTGCAAAACGATTTTCCGATCGCCACGAAATTCCTGCACAATAAACCCATCAAGATCATTAATCCAAAACACAAGGACAGTTGGCATGAGGAGTTGCGTGTGGGTTTACTGATTTCGATCGCCCTAATTTTGATGGTGATTAGCTTCAGCTTTGGGCTGATTTGGCTGGGAGAAATTGCCGCCGGAGTTGCCTTGTTTCTATCGCTCTGGGTGCTGGCAGTGACGCTGCTGCCCCATCTGGAAAAGGTGACTCGATCGCACAGACGGCTGATTACTGCTATTGCAGGAGTCGTTGTTGCAACGCTGGTGCTACTCTGGACCAGTCCGTGGGCTGAATCGGTGCGAAATCAGATTGCTCAGCTTGGCTGGGAGCGCATTGATGTGTTCAGCAATCTTTTAAGTGCGATCGGTCAAATTTTGATTGCGATTGTTGCGCTGTATGTCACCTGGGAGCAGTACACTACCTCGAAGCGGCTGACGATCGAGCAAAATCGCCTTGCCAGCCAGCAAAATATCATTACGCAGCAGCAGACGATCGACGCCTATTTTCAGGGAATCGCCGAACTCACCCTCAACGACGACGGCTTACTGGAAGATTTCCCAATGGAGCGGGCGATCGCAGAAGGGCGCACTGCCGCGATTTTGGGCAGCCTTGATGCAGGCGGTAAAGCAAAAGTTCTTCGCTTTCTCTCTGGGGCTGGACTGCTTACTCCTTTAAGACGCGATGAGCGATTGGGACGCGCCATTCTCGATGGCTCCGGTGGCTATGCCGAAGATCGGTTGACGGGCGTTCGCGTGATTAACCTGGGGGTAATGCTGGCGGGGGCAAATCTGGCAGGGGGAGATCTGCGGGGGGCTGACCTCAGCGACATCAATATGATTCGAGCGAATCTGAGCCAGTGTGAGCTGGTTCGTGCCAACTTTGCCCGGACGGTTCTCTGTGAAGCCAACTTTGCCGGGTCTGACTTGTCTCATGTCCGGTTCTACTATGGTTCGGTCAAAACTGCCACGCCGCGCACGCCGAAAGACTTTCCAGACTACGAAACAGGTGAATACACCGGAGCCGTGATCGAAGATGCTGACTTTACAGGCGTACAGCGGCTCTCGGATGAACAGCGATTTTACTGCTGTGCCTGGGGTGGCTCCAAAACACGCCAAACGATTCCCGGCGGCTGTGAGGGAATTCCGAATTTGCTGAAACGTTAGCGAGGCTTGAGAGGCTGGTTGAGGAGTTTCAGAGGTTCTACATTGCTCCTAAATTCCCCAATGCTAGGGGGCTTTGAAATCCAGATTAGGACTTAGAGCAGGGAAGATTCAGCCAGAATCAGGAATTGTCTGTATCGTTAAGTAGAACGCTGAAACCGATCGCCGCAGAAATACCCATCAGTTTCTAAAATTTCAATTTCTTAAATCTACTCGTTTGGCGATTCGATTCATCTCTCTCTCCACACGCTTCCCACCCTGATTCACGCTCTCTCCACTCTGATTCACCTCTTTTTGCACACTAAGAATTTCTATGTTATCCCTCTCTTCATCACCTGAACTGCGATCGAACTTTCCTCAAATTAGTGGATGGGAAAACGAACTGCGATCGATTACCCACCATCAAGAACCATTATTTTTGCCCATTACTAATTTATCGTTGGAAAATATCACTGCTGGATTTGCTTGTGCCCTACATATGCACCAGCCTACTATTCCCGCAGGTATCAACGGAGGATTAATTAGCAATCTCCAACATATGTATGAACATCCTCACGAAGGAGATAACCACAACGCTGATCCGTTTGCCTGGTGCTATGGGCGCATGGGGGATTTCATTCCGCAGTTGGTGAGTGAGGGCTGCAATCCGCGCATTATGCTTGACTATTCGGGAAACTTGCTCTGGGGACTGCACCAGATGGGGCGATCGGACGTTTTAGACAAGCTGAAGCGAATTGCCTGTGATCCTGCCTATTACCTCCATGTGGAATGGCTGGGAACGCTGTGGAGTCATGCCGTTGTACCTTCTACGCCGATCGCCGATTTAAAGTTACATCTTCAAGCATGGCAGCATCAGTTTGCAGCAATCTTTGGTATCGATGCGCTAAAGCGAGTCAAAGGTTTTTCGCCGCCCGAAATGCACCTGCCCAATCATCCCGATACGCTGTATGCCTATATTCAAGCGTTGCTCGATTGCGGCTATCGCTGGCTGATGGTGCAGGAACATTCGATCGAAAATCTGGACGGTTCGCCGCTGTCTCAGGATCAGAAATATTTGCCGAATCGCCTGGTTGCGCGAAACTCCCACGGTGAAATCATTAGCATTACAGCTCTGGTCAAAACGCAGGGGTCGGATACCAAACTAGTCGCCCAGATGCAGCCCTATTTTGAGGCAAAAGGACGCGGTAAACAGGTTATCCAAAATAGCCAAACCCTACAAGATAAAGCCATTCCCTCACTCGTCACCCAAATTGCAGACGGCGAAAATGGCGGCGTGATGATGAATGAGTATCCGCGTGATTTGTTTCGCGTTTATCACGAGATTCGTGACGGAGGCGGCGGCACAACAGGAACAGTTCCGATGAACGGCACAGAGTATTTAGAACTGATTGAAGCGGCAGGCATTCATCCCGCAGATTTCCCGACCTGTCAGGCAGTGCAGCAGCACAAAATCTGGCAGTCTATTGACCTGGAGCACACCACGCCTGAAGCAGTCCAACAAGCGATCGCCCACTTCCAGCAAACCGACCCCCACTTTCACATGGACGGAGCCTCCTGGACGAATCATCTGAGTTGGGTTCAGGGCTATGAAAACGTGCTGGAGCCAATGGCACAGCTCAGCGTCGCCTTTCATCAGAAATACGATCGGCAAGTCGAACAAGATCCTGCGGTCACGCGCCAGCCTGACTATCAGGAAGCGTTGCTCTACAACCTGCTGCTGCAAACAAGCTGCTTTCGCTACTGGGGGCAGGGAATTTGGACAGACTATGCGCGGATGCTGTTTGATCGGGGAATGGCGTTGCTGTCCAATTAAACGGCTGAAATGGTTAAACGGCTGAGACGGCGATCGCCTTTCGATTCCGTCCTATGACCTGCTCAATAATATCCGCTGCCCGGCGCACCCCTCCAGCCTGTTCGATCGCCTGCTGAATTCGTCGGGCATTTTGGCGATAGACCGGTTCGGTTAAAACCTGCTGAATCGTGGCTTTGAGCATTGGCACATCAAGTTGATGCGGCGCACTTCCTCGTAAGGAGTAATCGACCGGCATAACTTCGCCTACGCCCGTCCAGCGAATGCGTGCCCCAGTTCCGGGCTGCTCAAACGTGATCGGAATTGCGACGATCGGCACTCCGTGGCTGAGCGAATCCAGTACCGTATTTAATCCGCCGTGGGTAATGGTTAGACTTGCCTGGGCAATCACATCAAACTGGGGGGCATATTCGACGACAATTACCTTATCGGGGGAAGTGCTTCGCATCGGCTCTCCAAAAAGCTCTGCGATCGCGGTTTCGCTCATGCCGCCTCCGTGAGCAATCACAAGCTGCACATCGAGTTCGGCACAGGCAGCCGCAATCTGACGAAAAATTTCCTGCTTGGTGTTTTGAATGCTGCCCAGCGACGCAAAAATCAGCGGTTGTCCTGTCAAACGATGAAACGGAAACGGCACAGCGCGGGGAGACGGATTGCGAAACGGTCCCAGATAGTGAACATGTGGCGGCAAATCAGGACAGGGAAAATCAAAGGCGACAGGCTGCTGACACAGATGCGCCAATCGAGCGCGAGACGCATAAAGCTGGCGATAAGGCGGCAACTGCCACTGCTCTCGATAGCGATTAATCGTCTGCAAAATCGGCTGAGACTGGCGATCGAAAATCCAGTAAGCCAACTGGTTGCGGAGTTTTGCCCAGGCTGCCAGATTGTAGCTCCAGCCCATGAAAAAAGGCGGCATCTCGGCACGACGATGAATGAGCTGACCGCAGCTCACGCACACAAACGGTAGTCCCATCGCTTCGGCGATCGTCTCCCCCACAATCTCAAGCTGATCCACAATCAAAAATTCGATTCCGGCAGCAGCGATCGCAGCAGGAGCATCTTCACACAAAATCGTGGCGATTTCAGCGCAAAACGTAACCGACTGTTCCAGTGCCGGGATACCGCTTAGCGTTGCAAGCTGCTGTATTGTCTTTGCCAGCATTCCGGGCTGATAGCGAGAGCCGATTGGCGCAAACTGCAAGCCCTCCGATCGCACCTTGAGTTCCAGATCGGGGATTTGCAGCATAGTGACCTGATGCCCACGAGCCTGTAGCTCTCGTCCTAGCGCAGCATGGGGATTAAGATGACCGGACAACGGAGGGCAAATAATACCAAAGTGAGTCATAGCCAGGTGAATCAATTGGAGATTAAAGGGGATTAAATCAAAAACAATAAAAGACGCTCGCGCTTAATCAGGAGGAAACTCTTGAATAAATGCATCTGCATTAAGCCGCAGCTTACCGTCAGCAATTTGTATTTCTTGGACGGTGAGAAATAGCCCTTTTTGTTCAAAGTCCTTTAGATTCAAAAGCCGATCGAGGCTGGCAATCACGTCAGAAGCCCAGCTTGGATTTGACTGCTGAGAAGACGGATGAGAAGAAAGTGAATGCTGCCAGACAATTCCCTGTTTGGATTTCTGTTCTGAAGGGGGCAATGCCATTAACACGATCGATTCTGTTTCATCAGACAAGGGATTCGGCTTGAGTTGAATCGTGATTGTATTATTAACCAGTGAGCAGCGAACAGGTGAAGTGATTTGATTCAATTGAGGAGAATTTTGCGCGATTGCTTGGTTAAGCGCAGTGGTCAGATCGTTCTCGTTAATTACAACGCTCAGCTTTCCCTGCGAAGGATGCAGCAGTTTGATCTGTCCCTTCAGCGCACTTAGGGGTTTCACCGTCACCGCACCGATATCAAGCTGAAATGCCTCGGTCTTCAAGTTTCTAGACAGCACTAATCTCTCGATCAAGATGACGATCGCATCAATTTGCCCCTTTGCCAATTGCTTCAGTGTTGCTGCAATATTAACGCTGAGGTCAACGTCCTGCTTTAACTGACTGGCGATCGCGATTTCAGCAATGCGATTAATGGCCTGCTGCGAAAAACGACTGGATTCCCGCTTCATGCTGTTTGCCTCACACCCTCTGAATCCCCATTTCCTAGAGAAATGAAGACGCCGCTTGAACCTTTGTCGATCGTAAATTAAGCAATTTCTCACCATTTCTCGTCTGCCGGAAGAACAGGTTTGAACCGCCGAAAAAGTAAACTTTAATGAAGCTCTGCTATGCAGCGAGTGCTGAAAGTTGTGCTTCTTTGGCTTCTGCCAACAACAAACGACCCATTTGCTCCCCCGACCCATTTTCTTTTGCAGCTCCCCCTTGACTCTCCACCCGACTGGAGCCTTCAGGATAGAAGTGGGAGTTCAAGTCATGCCGATCGAGCTTTCCTGAAGCAGTGATTTGACCTGAATCGAAGACTTTTTTAGTGGAGACAAAATCATGACCCTACAATTTACGGTTCCCGATATGGCTTGCTCTGCCTGCGCAACGACAATCACAAATGCGGTAACAGCGATCGATCCGGGTGCAAAAGTGGCGGCTGATCCAGCAACCAAGCAGGTGAATATCGAAACTGCAGCCCCAGAAACGACTGTGAAAGCAGCGATCGTCGCCGCAGGCTACACCGTTAACTAATCCGTTTCTCATTCCTTACTAACTTCTAAAACGTTCAAGCGACATTCCACAACGATGGATATGCTGATTGTCCTGGGGACAAGCGCGGCGTACTTTTCTTTGTTATTTGTCACGCTGTTTCTGTTTCTTTTTACCGTTCAGAAACTCGTTTTCCAGGGGTATGATAAAACGTCTGCGATCGCCATCGCTTGTGTTCTCCTCGGTTGTCTCTTGGCAAGTTGCGCTAAAAGACAAACCTCCCAGGCAATTCGCAAGCTGATTGGCAGGGCGATGAAGTGATCGGTGGGCAAATTCAGCCGCAAAAGTGCATCCTGACCCGACTTGTAGATTTCTGTGGAGTAAAGAATCATGCGATCGAAACTCATTTTAATGACCGCAACTGCCCTCACCACCCTGATGGGCTGTGCAATGCCCGAACAAAATCAGGCTCAGCAGATGGATCATTCCAACCACTCCCCGCAAATGCAGGCTCAGGGCGGGAATGCTCACAATCAAATGATGCACGAAATGCAGGTGAGCAGCGAGCAAGACTACCTGACCCAAATGATCCCGCACCATCAGGAAGCGATCGACTCTGCCAAAATCATGCTGGAGCGCAGCGATCGTCCTGAAATGAAGCAGTTTGCTCAAGAAGTGATCCGGGTGCAGTCCACAGAAGTTCAGCAAATGCAAAAGTGGCTGAGCGAATGGTATCCCGGACAGCCAACCCAGGCAAACTATCAGCCGATGATGGGCGATCTAACCCAGCTTCAAGGAGACGCGCTCGATCGAGCATTCCTTGAAGGCATGGTCATGCATCACAAGGGAGCCGTAACGATGTCGCAACAGCTCCTTAGCCAAAATCTAGTGAAGCACGAACCCGTCCGCCCCTTCGCCGAACAGATTGCCTCCAGCCAGCAGCAGGAAATTCAGCAGATGCAGGCTTGGCTGAAAGAATGGTTTGGCGCAAGTAGCATGACGCACCACTAATCCAATTAACTTTGGATGCGATCGTCCTACTGCGGCAGAAAATTTGAATCTAAAACCTGTTCGATCGGGTGGGCACTCGGCAGGAAACACGGGGCGAGGCAGATTGGTTTCTAGTGACGCGTTACGCTGCGCTAACACATCCTACGTCACCGTAAATTAAATTAGCAATCGCCCCTACTGTACTCTGCTATTCACTGGCATCGTCTCCGGCACATGGACAAAATGATTCGGATGGGTTGCGGTTGGCGAGGGGTAGGGCTGATGCAGGCGGATAAGCTGTGCCAGGGTTTTCTTGAGCTGAGTGCGGGGGACGATCGCATCCACAAAGCCGTGAGTCAGCAGATATTCCGAAGTCTGGAAATCGTCGGGCAGCTTTTCGCGCAGGGTTTGTTCTACGACGCGCCGCCCCGCAAAGCCGATCGTTGCACTGGGTTCTGCCAGGATCACATCGCCCAGCATGGCAAAGCTTGCCGTCACGCCGCCCGTCGTGGGGTGGGTGAGAACCGGAACGTACAGCAGCGCAGATTCCCGGTGTCGCTCCAGGGCAGCAGAGATTTTTGCCATTTGCATCAGGCTCAGCATTCCTTCTTGCATTCTGGCTCCGCCCGACGCGCAAATAATCATGACTGGCAGCCGTTCGCGGGTCGATCGCTCGATCATGCGGGTCAGCTTTTCGCCCACCACCGATCCCATACTGCCGCCCATAAAGCGGAAATCCATCACGCCCAAGCCGATCGGCAGACCGTCGAGCTGTCCCAGTCCGGTTTGAACGGCATCGGTAAGCTTAATCCGCTCCTGGGTTTCTCGCAGTCGATCACCATAGGATTTTCGATCGCGGAACGACAGCGGATCGGTTGGCAAGATTTGGGTATCCAGCGGTTTCCAGGTTCCTGGATCAATAAGTTGGTAAATGCGTTCTTCGCTAAAAATTCTTAGGTGATGACCGCACTCGGCGCAGACCATTTGATTTGCCCGCAGGTCCTTGGTATAGGTCAGAACGCTGCAGTCAGGGCATTTACTCCACAAGCCGTCTGCGATTTCGCGCTCCTGTCGCTCCGTGTTCGTCGAACCCGATTTTCGTCGATTGGCAAACCAGTCAAATAGAGACATTTAGCTTCTCAAACGCTTTCTTCAAGGTTTTCTTCGATGGGGCTGAGCAGGAAGAGAGCAGTCCACTGATCCTGAACGCGGACTTGCAGCGTAAAAGGCACACCACAACCCCAGTGCGGCATTGCCCGGTCAAACACAAGGCGAGTCGGAATGCCCTGAGCTTCTAGCATTTGCTGCATTAGCTCCGCCTCCCACTGCGTACTGGCTGTTCTTAGCGTGATCCAGTTCACAGGATAATCCTATCAAAGCAAAAACACCAGAGATTCTATCGTCGCACGATTTGACTCCGATGAGACACGAGGACGATCGAGCAGGATTGAAGCGACAGTACCAGAAATAGCAACTAGTAATAAAGTGTATTACGCCAGTTCAGCCTCTTTTGTTCCTGCTGTTTTGGTCCTCTACTGCTTTAGCTTTAGCAGATCTTCCAGGGCAGCCAGTAGTTTGATGCGAACGCTAAGGATTTCGAGACGATCATTCAACTCAAACAACCACCTGACATTCACCCCAAACAAAGGCGTTTGCACCTTGCCTGCCACTTGAACTTCGATTTCGCCCGTTTCCGTCAGGTTCTGAACGCACTGCCGCGCCTCGATCGTCATTCCCTGCGCTTCCTGGTTCAGATAAGCAGCAATGGCATCCGGTCCGACTACAGCCGATTCAAACGGAGGATACAGCGCACCTTCTGGGGCAAAAAGTCCTGCGATCGCGGCAAAGTTTCCTGTGTTAAACGTCTCAAAATACTGCTGAATAACGGCTTCTGTCTCACGGTCGATTTGGCTCTCAGGCTGAGCATCGGTTTGATCAGGTTGATCAGGGGTAAGCATCGGCTGTGCAGTATCTGGATAGGTCTGGTCAGCAGTAACTTGATCAGCAGGGCTAACGCGATCCATGCGGTTCTCCATTCCTTTCTGAAAAATTTGAGGTCGGAAAAATTCGAGGGCAAGAGTCTTAGAGGATGTTTGAGCAGTGGGAAAAGTTTTACACCCCCTAAAGCCCGTCAACCTTAGGGGACTTTGAATCCCTAAAGCAGGCTCGGTTCCCCAAGAAGTGGCGTTAGGGAGCAGTCCGGGTAACGGCAATGAATTCTCAAACAGCCCGATCGAAATTTTGTTTTTCTGATCAAACGCGATTGAGCGACTGCAAACATCCTGCCTTCGAGGGAAACCTGTCGATCAAGAAATAAGCGGAGCAGGCATTCACCCACCCCGCTGGATTAAGCAATTGGTTTGCTGAACAATGCGCCGGAGCTTAGTCAGCCAGCGGATCAACGCCCATATTAACCACGGTGTTTCGTAGGACGGTAATTTGCTGACCCATATCGAGCTGCTTGATCATCTCCAGCACTGATCGCCCTGCCTCAGAAAGCTGGTAGCCCGCAGGCATGGGAGCCACTGTGCCCTGCACCATCATTTCGCCTAGCTGATACCAGAAAGCCAGCTTAGTGTTGACGCTGAGAACCCCATAGGAGCGGCTGATCGGGGTGTTTGCGTTGCTTGCCAGATCGCGCATAACTTGAAGCTGGTCGTCGTAAGCCATTTTCTTGATCTGTGCCAGAATGCCCTCTGCAAACTGGAGCCGTGCAGCACCCGGAGCGGCAGGCGTGATCGATCGTCCCATTTCCGTATAGGCATACCAGAGCACAGCAAGCTGGTCGTCAACGGTGAGCTGCTTAAACTGAGCAGTGGTTGCGGTAACGGGATCCGCTAGATTGCTTGATAAGTAAGGGTTGGAAACGATAGAGAGACGAAAATCTGTGCTGTAAGTCATAGTGCTTATCTACAAGAGTGCTTGTTTGCAAGAGTGGCTGCGATCGCTCCTAATGGAGCTGAGCTGTGAATTTGCAGTGAGTTTGCAGTAAATTCGTTCAGCGATCGCCGAATCGTTTTCGTATCTCAAGTTCTAGAAGGGAGTGAACGAGTCCTGAGAACTAGTCTTAAATGGGTTCCTCAAATCGATTCCCCATTTCAACCTCCCGAATTGCTGCTCTGGACAATACTGGTTCCAGACGATACTGGTTCTGAACCACACCGATTCCGAACCATACTGGCTCCAAAGTTGAACTTGAGATTTGGACTCAAGAGAAGAACTCTTGCGTACTCACCTCTACGCATATATTGCACGAATTGTTTACAAAACGCAAACAATATTTACAAACGTCTACAGCTTCATTCTCCAATAGTGAGTGGATTCAATTGGGTTAAGGAAGGATGGTTAAGGAAGGAAAACCACTGGTTTGTAGCTTTTCCAGAACCAATAACAGCAGGAAATCCCTGAAGGCAACAGACTGAGCGTCGCGATCTTGAGGCATAGCGCGATCGTGAGCCATACATAGAACAGCCCTGCAAATCGGGGAGCCGCCTCATGGCAGTCATGCGGGGGCAAGTTTTTTGTGGGCTTCGGATACTACTGCTGGATACTGCTGTTTGTTTCTGGACAGACGTGGGAACACTGCCACTCAAGCACACCATTGGACATCTCCCGGTTTTATTGCCGGGATTTTTTGTGGGAAATTTTTAGAAGGAATTCGGAGGGGAAACGATCGCCAGGGAAAGAGGAACCTACCACAAAACCTATAATAAGAAACGGACAATTCCCCAGTTCATTTCTCTTTTCTGATTCAGCACGCTCTGATTTCACAAACCATTTCACAAACCTATGACTGATTCTCTCCGTCGCTATCACATCACCACGTTCGGCTGTCAGATGAACAAAGCTGATTCCGAGCGGATGGCAGGCATTTTAGAAAACATGGGGTTTGCGTGGTCAGAGTCTCCCGATGAGGCAAACGTTATCCTCTACAACACCTGCACAATTCGGGACAACGCCGAGCAAAAAGTTTATTCCTACCTGGGCAGGCAGGCAAAGCGCAAACACGAACAGCCTGACCTGACGCTGATTGTGGCAGGCTGCGTCGCTCAACAGGAAGGAGAATCGCTGCTGCGTCGCGTTCCTGAACTGGATCTCGTAATGGGACCACAGCACGCCAATCGTCTGCAAGATTTGCTAGAGCAGGTGTTTGCCGGAAATCAGATTGTGGCAACCGAGCCTGTCCATATTTTTGAAGACATTACCAAGCCGCGCCGCGATAGTGCCGTGACTGCCTGGGTGAATGTAATCTACGGCTGTAATGAACGCTGCACCTACTGCGTAGTTCCCAATGTGCGGGGAGTGGAGCAGTCTCGTACTCCAGAGGCAATCCGCGCAGAAATGGAGGAGCTAGGACGGCAGGGCTACAAAGAAGTGACGCTGCTGGGGCAAAACATCGACGCTTACGGACGCGATTTACCGGGAGCGACCGCAGACGGGCGGCATCTGCACACGCTCACCGATCTGCTCTACTTTGTGCATGACGTACCGGGAATCGATCGCCTCCGATTTGCCACCAGCCACCCTCGCTATTTCACTGAACGGCTGATTCGTGCCTGCGCTGAGTTGCCTAAGGTGTGCGAGCATTTCCACATTCCGTTTCAGTCGGGCGATAACGAGGTGCTGAAGGCAATGTCACGCGGCTACACCCATGAAAAATATCGCCGGATTATCGACATGATTCGTCGCTATATGCCCGATGCTGCCATTAGCGCAGATGCGATCGTCGGCTTCCCTGGCGAGACAGAAGCACAGTTTGAGAACACGCTGAAGCTCGTCGAAGATATCGGTTTCGATCAGCTCAATACGGCTGCCTACTCGCCCCGCCCCGGCACTCCCGCCGCCCTGTGGGACAATCAGCTTTCTGAAGACGGGAAAGCCGATCGCCTGCAACGTTTGAATCATCTGGTGGCAACCAAAGCGGCAGAACGATCGCTGCGCTATGGCGGCCGCATCGAAGAAGTCCTGGTGGAAGAACCCAATCCCAAAGATTCAGCGCAGGTCATGGGGCGGACACGCGGCAATCGACTCACTTTCTTTGAGGGCAATATCGAGCAGTTGCGGGGTCAGCTTGTGCAGGTCAAGATCACTGAAGCACGCGCATTTAGCCTCACCGGGGAGATCGTCCCGCAAGGGGAACGCCTGGGGAATGTTCAGCCAGCTTGTGTTTAAGGGTCTGGCTCAGTAGCTGACATTCCGCAGCTATACTTTGGGAGATACGAATTTCATTCTGTGATTCACCTCTCATGTCTGCCTTACCGCCCCGTCGCCCGAAACACCTGTCCCTCGGACCCCTCGAAACCGAGATTCTAGAAATTCTGTGGGAGCTTGGCTCGGCCACGGTGAAGGAAATTCACGATCGCATTCTCACTGATCCCGATCGTGAGCTTGCCTATGCCTCTGTCACAACGGTTTTGCGGCGGCTGAGCGAAAAGGGCTGGCTGGTCTGCGATCGGCAGGATCGAGCCTTCCAGTGGCGACCGCTTGTGTCTCGGAGCGAGGCGCAGATGTTTCAGGCACACGATCAGCTTCAGCGATTTTTAGCAGTAGGCAATCCTGATGTGGTCGCTGCCTTTGCCGATCAGCTCGATTGTGCCAGCATCGAAAAGCTAGATGCCATTGCCCAACGGTTAAAAGCAGCCCGCCAAGCCAAGGAGGGAAACTGATGCACTTTTTGCTGACAGGACTGGCGATCGGGATCGGTTTGCTGCTGCGCTGTGGTTCTGTTCCGGGCGAAGGCAATTGGGCAACGCGCTGGCAATTTGCCCTGACTCGGTTGATTCTGCCACCGCTGCTGCTCTTGACGATGAGTGGGGCAGTGGTATGGATGGGCATGGATGGGGCAATGCTGGGCTTTTCCACGGGCTGGATTGGCTATCTGTTTTCGATTGCCGTTGTCGGATTTGCGCTGCTCACGCTGTTCTACCGGACGTGGCAAGGCTGGCGATCGGCGCAGCAGGTTCAATGCTACCCCTGTGAAGCCGTGGCTCAAACGAGCGGTCATCTGCTTGAAACCGAGATTCCGTTTGCAGCGCAGGTAGGCTTCTGGCGATCGAAACTCGTGGTCAGTCGCGGCTTATTGAATCAGCTCAACTCCGAACAGCTCGAAGCCGTCCTCACCCATGAGCGGGCACACGCCCACTATCGCGATACTTTCTGGTTTTTTTGGCTGGGCTGGTTAGAACAAATCACCTTCTGGCTGCCCCAAACCGAAGCCCTCTGGCAAGAACTGCTGCTGTTGCGAGAACTGCGGGCAGACGCTTGGGCAGCTCAGCGCGTTGATCCGATCGTCGTTGCAGAATCTCTGCTGCAAATTGTCCAGAACATCCAAACTCCGTTTCCCACCCTACAGGCAGGCTTCAACACTGATCTAACGCTCGATCGTTTGGAAGAACGAATCGAGGCATTGCTCTCTCCTGATCAGCAGATAGGGCGTCAGGGGCGATCGTGGCTCTGGCTGGGACTGGGACTGCTACCGCTGCTAACGCTGCCGCTTCACGTCTAAGTTCATTAGGGTTAATGGGCTGCTAACGGCTCCTGGACTCGATCGCGTTAAAGGCAAAGCGATCGGAGAAACGCTGATCACTCCCCGCGTTTACACTACAAACTTTGGCGTTGCTGCAAACCTTGGTTTATCTCTTCAGGCGGCTGAGTTTGAAGCAATGTGGGCAGAGACGTGAGCAGACTACAATCTTAATCATTGCGGATGCGATGCTACTTTTGAAAAATTCCGGGAACAAATTGACGGCAAAACTCGACAAAGATCTGTTCACTATCTAAAGCGATCGAGTG
>NZ_JACJOR010000184.1:0-14534 GCF_014695615.1 Leptolyngbya sp. FACHB-711 | reverse complement strand
TAATCTTTCGACAAACCGTTCTCAAGTTACCGCGTTTGCTTGAGCAATTTGATCATCTGATTGGAGTAATGAGTTTGATGCTAATCCTGCTCTTTTGGATGGTGCTAGCATGATCGGATATCTCAATCTCATCCTGCGACTAGTTATCTGGTTTTTGCTCACTGCCAATCTAAGTGTGGCAAATATCATCATCGGTATTTGTGTTGCGTTCCTACTGCCACACTCTCAAACTGCCTTTGGCGCGCTTAAAGATTGGCTGCGGGTGCTCTGGGAAATTATTGTGGCAATTCCTCAAGCATATTTGGAAGCATTTGAATTAATGTTACATCCCCATACGCGAGAGGAGATCACAATGGAGCGAGTTAAACCGAGGCGATCGCCCGGACTCGTTTTTCTAGATATCTTTCTAATTACCTTTACACCCAAAACAATTGTGGTGAAATACCACGAAGCAGGTTGGTACGAAGTTCACCGAGTGCAGCGGAGGAAGAGGACATGAACCTGATTCTTATTGCCATGATTCTGGCTTTACTCATTCCTATCTACGAAGCTTCACAGGATGAGGATATTTGGCAGAAAATGCTAGCTTTTGCCAGCATCGCAACGAAGACATCCGTGATGATTTTGGTTGTCTCTGTTTTGCGTGATGATTGGATGATTGGAGTTGTTGGAGTCATTATCCTAAGTGTAGGAAATGCTGGATTAATGCTGCTAGCTCATGTGATTAGACGAATAAATGCATTATGATCAACATCCTCAGCTATGCCTGCATTATTGTGGGAATTGTCTTCTGGTTTTGGGGAACTTTTCCCCTACTTGGCAAGCAATCGGTTTTATTTAAGCTGCATAGCCTTTCAGTTGCCGATACACTTGGGTCGATGAGTATTATCTTCGGGCTGCTTCTGAAGATTCCTAGCGAATGGTCGCTACTCGTTCTTGCCCTGATTTCTCTGGCAATCTGGAATACGGTACTGGGCTATGTACTGGCATATTGTTCTAGTGGTGGAGGAGATAATGAACGCTAGTGATTTTAGCTACATTAATGCGATCGTTGCGCTCCTGCCACTGACAGCGGTGATGCTTACTGTTCAGGTCAACCCCTACAATGCCTTGGTATTGCGCGGCATTCTGGGAGCAGTGGCAGCTCTAGTCTATGCGATTTTAGGAGCAGCCGATGTGGCATTAACCGAAGCATTGGTCGGAACCATGTTGGCGATTACGCTTTATGTCGTAGCAGTCCGTTCGTCTCTGGTAATGCGGATTGGTATACTCAAAAGTGCATTGAGCGAGACAGATAATAATCAACCCCTAGCCTACTTAATTGCTGACTTAAAAACAATTGCCAGTCGATACTATTTGCGGCTTGAACTGATTTCCTACCCTGATCCAGAATCCTTAAGTCAAGCATTGATAGAAAAAGAAGTTCATGCAACCTGTATCGGTCAACGACAACTGAACCAGCAAATTTCTCCAGCATCCGAATCTGTACAAAAACCCTATCACACAGCCACTCGCATTCGTCGGCTTTACAGCATTCTGCAAACAGAACTGGTATCCTCCGCAACCAGTCTTGCTTACGTTACTGTACAGGACTCAGGGGAGAAGCATTAGATGAAATGGCTTTATATTGCGGCAGGCATTGCTCTATTCGTCAAATTTCTCATCATGCCCAATCCAACCGCAGGGGGTTTTGATTTATCGATCGTTGAAGCGGTTGTGCAGGATAGTGGAGTGCCAAATGCTGTGTCAGGCATCATTTTTAGAAATCGGCTATACGACACAATTTTTGAGGTTATCGTGTTTACGATCGCCATCATGGGTGCTCACTTTCTATTAGCAAATGAACGCCCGTTTTGTAGCATCTATCAATTTCGTGATCAACCTTCAATTGTGCTGGCACAACTTGGAGCAACAATTGCTGCAATCGTGGGGGTGGAACTGGCAATTCGAGGGCATCTGAGCCCGGGAGGAGGCTTTGCAGCAGGCGTTGCAGGCGGAACTGCAATCGGATTGGTGTCAATCACCTCCTCTTCGCAGTGGATGGAGTCAATTTATCAACGCTGGCACTCTGCAACCTGGGAAAAAATTTCCGTGCTGATGTTTATTGTACTGGCAGTGTTCACCCTGATAGGCATTGAGTTGCCTCATGGAGAGCTGGGCGCACTGCTTAGTGGTGGAGTAGTTCCTCTACTCAACATTCTGGTTGCAATTAAGGTTGCGTTAGGGTCATGGGCAGTTATTCTAGTATTTATTCGTTATCGGGGATTACTTTGATCATCTCCTTCAGACGTAGAAGTGCCCTCCTTTAGTACCGCATACTCGGCGCAACAAAGAGATCGACCACTTCACCGATTCCTAACCCCAATCCTGCTACGATCACTAACCATAAAAATAGGTCCAGTTGCTTTAATCCAGCAGCTCGCATTTCTAGAAGTGCATAAAGCAATGTGATCAGTGGCAAGAGGATAAGGCTCAGCAATATCGGTTCTACAAGTGTTAATGCTACGATCAGACTAAAAAGCAGGCTGGCACTGATAAGAACGAATACCTGCTGCTTGGTTAGCCAGGTTAAGCACTCTAGAACAGGATTGCTTCTCCAGGCGATCGTGAGGGTTGTTCCTACCACAAATGTACTGACTAGCCAAAAGATATGGTGAGCTGCTAAGTACCATCCCATAAGTGCATAGGCTGAACCAAGCAAACTTAAAGCTAGCCAGAGCTTTTGGGAAGAAATCTGGTTGTTCATAGAGATAATGCCTGCGGATGCAGCATATTGAAATATTAAAGGTAATGGATTGCCTCAACTATAGCGAAAATTAGGTCTGTAGAACGGGTTGTGCGTCAGATTGAGAACGCAGTACGGTCAGAAATACTTGAGCCGCTAAAACCAGGGTCATGGGTCGATGCCATCCCTGCCAAGAACACACCTCATAATCCCCTAATCCCAACTGACTCTTCGCCAGTTTGAAACATTCCTCGATGCCTCCTTCCGGATCATGTTTGAGCCATTCCTGTACCGTAGCTCGGTGTCGTCCCAAAATGATGCCGCTTGTTGCATGGTTTTACCCGGCTTGCTTTTGAGCAGATACAGCAAGTGAATCCGTTCTTGGCCAGTTGCTGTTTTCTGCGATCTTAGCAACTGCTTGATCTCATCTTCACTCTCTTGAATCTCCAGTTTGTAAACTCCTACCATCCGTTATGACTGAACTCTCTATTCGTCTTATAGCATCTGTCGTTCAATTTTCAAGAATTGGTATAAAGCGTGTCGAGGGTTTCGGTGGACGTTTGGCGACAGGCAGGACATTGGAAGCGTTGAACACCCTTACGAGTTCGACCGTGTTTATAAACTCTGGTATGGTCATAGAAGGGACAGCGCATAGCAAACACACCACCACAACATCGCTTTTATTCTACCTGCCCACACTTTTCCGACGCACAACCGATTATTCAGCGGAACCCTGAAGTCGCAAAAGTATATAGGTCTCAAGCAGAAATTAATTTCTAGTTAATGTTCCATTATTGGAAGCCTCATAGAGTGATCGCCGGTACTGAGGGTAGGGCAATTGGAACCATAAGTTGAGCGGTGTTGCTGAATCGGAGTATGATACGCCCCCCTAGCCCCCCAACTTTGGGGGAACCAGAATTCAAAGTCCCCCAGCATTGGGGGATTTAGGGGGCAATGCAGAAGCTAAATTTGCACCGTTCATATCCTGATTCAGCAACGCCAGTTGAGCAGTTCTATTTAGAAGCATAAAGTGAGCAAGTTGCTCAACTTATGGGTGCAGTCACATATGAGGCCGCAACAAAATCGTTCTCGCCTAGTTGCGGGTTACGCAAATACTCGATTCTTCAAATTTAGCTATTTGAAAGCATTTTAGCCATCACTTTAAATCCATGGACTAGATTTGGACTAGATTCTAACCCCTATTTTTGCCTGCTTTTCTACCCCCTGCTTTACCTGCTCGAATAGTCATCTCCAGTCTACCGCTAGTGTATCGCAAGTTATTCAACATCCAGCCGCTTAGATACCCAGAACAAAAATGAAGCAGCTTCGCCTCCGTATCGTTTACATGGTCCGTGGTTAATCGGATCTAATGTAAGCAATTTCAATGAGCGCCCAATGAAAACCTAATGAACGATCGCAGCTACCCAATATTGAACTTTAAAGCTAAATGCGATCGATCAAAAAATTGCGAAAGCCACAATTGGCAAATGAACGAAAAGTTAGACTCAGAGAAACTCAGAACAATTAAACTTAGAAAAATGTTATGCAATGCAATTGATCATACGATCGGAAAAGTTTTGGCTGATGTATTGCTATCGCATACTGATGCAGCACTGGAATTGTTGATGCAATTGTTAACGTCATTCGGAATCAAGCAACTCTATACCGATGGCTGGAGCGGTTATGCCCGGTTACCCAGCCATTACACCCAAAGAATTGAACGGAAACACCTGACGTTACGAACGCGAATCCAAGGTTTGCCCGCAAAACGATTTGTTTTTCAAAGCCCGAGCAGATGCGTGGCATCGTCATCGGACTATTTGTGAACCGCCATAAATTTAGTCTTCCCATCTAAACCCCTTCCGCGGGGCTAGAACATTACCCTGCTGCAACAATGTCTCTTAATGAGTCTACTGTGTTTCTAAACTAGTCTCAAAATGAGAAAATTTTTATTATTTATAGACTTAAAACAATAAAGGTGAGTCTCAAGCAAGACTAAAATTGAACTCCTTCAATCTCCCTTTGAGACTGAAGAAACAATAAGGTAGCGTTTCAGAACTATGGATCAGTCAAACGGCTCATCCAAATTCGTATCGATTGATAAACAGCCCAATCACAATGTCCTAGACCCGTAGAAGCGAGGGAGAATAGAGCTATGTCTACCTCCAAACGTCCCGATGGTTTTAGAAACTGTTCTTTGTCCTGCTTGTCACGGTTCTAAGGGGGTTAAACATGGCAAATCATCTGAGGGCAAACAACGCTACAAGTGCCGCAATCCTTACTGCCCCCGCAGCACCTTTATCCGGCACTATTCTTACCGGGGCTATTGGCCGGAGGTCAAACAACAAATTGCGGATATGGCAGTCAATGGCAGTGGCATTCGGGACACGGTTCGTGTGTTGGGAATTAGCCCCACAACGGTCATTGAAGAGTTAAAAAAGTCTCGCCACCTGAAGCGAGTGAACCAACCCCTGCCGGAATAGTTGCCCGAACCTGAGGCGGTCGAAGTGCTCCTCCAGCGCGTGGATGAGGCAGAAATGGATGTTCCCATGCTGGATTGTATAAGACAAAAGGTAATGCCAAACTGCTCGAGGCAGGAAGGCTAAAGGGCAATCGCATTCCAAGCGCACAGCAAGAACAACAAACGTCGGATGCTAACGCGAACGAGACAGCAATTAGTTGAAGACCGAGCAGCCGTCAAAAATAAGATCAGAATGAAATTTCGTCAGTGGGAATTGATTGAGTCTGATAAAAATCGAACCATAAGCCACAAGTTGGTTCAAGAACTGCCTAACTGTGTTACGGCAACTGAACCCAAAATCGTAATTGAATCTTATTGAAATATTTGGAAGAAACTTGATGAGGAAATCAGCAAGCTAACCCAAGCAATCAAGGAACAGGCAAAGACAGACCCCAACGAGGCAACTTACCCGTTCAGCCTCTGGGGTAGGTCCCCTCTCTGCTCGCTGCCAGGATGGGCAGACACACCGATGCATTCATTGAGCAATGGGTCATCAACACAGAAGGAAAAATCATATACAAGCAGTTCGACACCGATGACTGAGATGGATACGAACGCGTCTTGCCACCCGACATTAGACACTACATTGGCAAAGACAAAATCCAACGATTAGAGCGGACGAATGGCACAATTCGACAACAAACCGGAAGATGGCATTGACGACAGAACCAATTTGGCAAGGTGCGGGAACAAACCAAAGTGAGACTCGATTGGTGACCAGTTACGTCAATTGGATCTGGCAACACAGTCGCTTCAAATCCACTGCTGCGCAGCAAGCAGGATTAACGACACGGTTGTGGGATTAGTACGATATTGCCGCCTATCCCATATTAATTTAACGCACTACCAAGCAGTTTTTGCGATGCAACCGCAGGGTGAACTTTTTCGAGATTTTGTGGTTATGTCAAAAAAATGCGAGTTGTGGAATGCCCGTAATTCTACGTAAAACGGCGTTTCTTCAAGAAATCTTTACGTTGCTTCCGAGTATCCTCACTTAGGTTTCTCTATTCGTTCTTTGATAATTCCACAAATCTACGGATCTCCCTTAGGAGTTGGGGAATGTAATTTAATATATATTCCCAGTGAAGCTACTCATCAGCTGCTGCAATCTACCCCTTCTCAGTGTTGTTACAGTTTCTAAAACACATCATTTCGCTCGCAAATCTGGGATATCTACCTATTTCTTAACGTTTGTGCAAGCAGTCAACTTTTTCATTGGTTTGAATCAGCTTTGAGAGAGCTGAACTGATAATCCCTAATGTCACAATCCATCTAAAAATAGAGTGTTTGACCATGAATGAGTTCAACGCTTTGACTTTACGGCTCTGCCAAACTATGTCTGAGGAGTATGTAGCGGTTCACGCTGAAAAAAATCCAGTTGTGCGAATTTCGGGTGCTGCCAATGTTACTCAAATCACCTGTATCTTGCAGCAGTACTCAATTCTTCCCAAAGCATTGGTGGTACTTCTTGAAGCAATGCGTAATCAAGCGTCGATCGCTGGCTGGGATGTTGCTATGAAGGAACTGGACGATAATCTTGCTGAGGAGCTCGGCAGCAAAACGCAGGGAATTCCTCATGCTGATTTGCTAGCGGAGGGGTTAGAGACGGCTTTGAAGGTGCCTATTAAAGCAGTTGTCCCTTCAACGGCAACCGCAGCCCTACTTGAACGGTTGGAGGCGATGACCCATCAACCCATTGCTTACTTGTCTGGTGCTGCTTTCGCAGTGGAAGCAACTGCAGTGCCAGAGTTGCAAATCATTGTCCGAATGCTGAATTTATTGCTGGAAGGAGCAATGCCAGAACAGCTACGGTATTTCTTTGAGATGCATCTCAATGAGTGGGAACCAGAACACGAAGCAAATTTGCGAAAGGCGATCGCACATCATCTCAAACCTGAGCATTTTAAGGCGTTTGAAATTGGCTTTCGTGCGATGTTGACGGCAATGGATGCGTGGTGGTCGGGCTTGGCAGCAGAGGCGTTGACTCAGCAAATCGTAGAGCCAGTGTATCGTTATCGTTAAAGACAATTAGATCAGGTTTTCACTCGCCTTCTGTATCGAAACCTCATTCCAAATTGGCACAAGCAGATCGACACGAACAGCTTCTTCATTTGGTAAAACATCAGGAGTCTTTGATGAATCATCTCGCTCAGTCCTCAAAGCATTTGCTCGATGATTCTGGTAGCTCATCGGAGTATTTTCACAGGTTTGGGCTGCCAGGGCGCGCTTATTACAAAACAGATGTGTTCGAGCAGGAGATGCGATCGTGGAACCATACCTGGCAAATGGTCGGTCGAGAATCGCAGGTTCAAAATTTTGGGGATTATTTCACCTGTACAGTCGGAGACCAATCGCTGTTTGTCATTCGCACTGAAAATGGGAGCCTGCGGGCTTTTCACAATGTTTGCCCTCATCGGGGAGCACAGTTGCTGGTCGATCAGGGTAATTGCCACCAAGTCCGATGTCCTTATCACGCATGGCGATTTAGTCTAGAAGGAAACCTGCTGGGATTGCCTCAATTGCAGTGCTTTCCAGGGATTGATCGATCGGCGGTGCAGTTGCGCTTAGCGCAGGTTGATACGTGGGGAGGCTTTGTTTTTGTGAATCTGACCCCCACAGGTGAATCTTTGCAGACTTACCTGGCAGGCTTTCCGGCATACCTGGAGCAGTATGACCATGACTGGAAAGAACTGGAGCGGGTAGATTCCTGGTTTTATGAGGAACCTGTGAACTGGAAATTTCTGGTGGAAAATTACCTGGAGTCATACCATCTCTCGACGGTTCACGGCAAGAGTTTACAGTGCTTTGATCCGCGCAATATTCAGGCGACAATTACCGGGCGGCACTATCAAATTTGTGTAGGGTATGCAGCTCAGGATTCTATTAAGCAACACCAGGTATTTGCCGGAGAACCACAGCACAAGTCTTATCAAGGGTTTATCTTTCCAAACTGGATGGTGAACACTGCCAGAGATAATGTGTCGGTTTTTCGACTGCTACCTCTGAGCGCAACTCAGACACGATTTGAAGTGTTAATTTATCAAACACGATCGCAGCAAACCGCTTTTCCCTATAACCGCGACAGTTTTCGGGCAGAGTTCGATCGGGTGCTGCAAGAAGACTTTGGCGCAGTGCGGCTATTGCAGTCCAGCGTTCGATCGCAGGCTTATGGCGTTCTACAATTTGCGGCGGGTTTAGAAGATGGAATTCCCCACTTCCAGAGAACCTGGTTAGCAGCATTCAATGATTCCAGCCTTAATTAATGCCATCCAATCTGCTTGAATCTCGAACCTAAAAAGGGAAAAGCGGCAAGGTTTTTCTTGTAAAAGCAGAACCCTTTTCCTCTCTCAACATCACAAATTATCAAATTCATCTTATGAAGGATTTGCCGATGCGAGCAATCGAAACTGGAAACGGAATTCGACAAGTCCTCACTGAGAGTATCACTGCCAAGCAAATTCCATTTGATACGATTCCCTTAATTGATTTTGCATTGATGAGCAGTGATCGCGTTGCCGATCGGCAGCAGGTTGCCAATCAAATTTGTCAAGCCTGCCTAGAGGTTGGCTTTTTCTACATTAAAAATCACGGCGTTCCTCAGTCTGTTATTGATCACTCCTTTGCTCAGTCCAAACGTTTCTTTTCGCTGCCTTTGGCGGAAAAAATGGAAATTCACATCTCCAAATCTTCTAACCATCGTGGCTATGTACCCTTTCTGGAAGAGCGCGTCGATGTAACCGCTGAACCTGATTTGAAAGAGGCACTGGATTTTTCCCTGAATCTGCCTGCGGACGATCCAGATGTGCTGGCAGGAAAGTGGCTATATGGCCCGAACGTTTACCCTACTCATCTGTGCGGCTTTCAGGAAGCGATCGAGCGTTACTATAGTGAACTTCGGCAATTGGGGACGAGAATATTTCGCGCCTTTGCCCTGGCACTCGATCTGCCTGAGACTTTCTTCGATAACAAAACGACGAAACCCTTAGCCCAACTTCGCCTGTCTCATTATCCTCCCTGCAGGGGGGTAATTCACGAGCGTCAGATCAGCCTCGGTGCCCATACCGACTATGAGTGCTTCACAATTCTGGCACAGGAGGACGTTAAGGGCTTGCAGGTTTTAAACAGTGCAGGGGAGTGGATTGCAGCACCTCCCATTCCCGGCACTTTCGTCATTAATATTGGTGACCAGATGGCACGCTGGACCAATAATCGATTTCAGTCAAACATCCATCGGGCACTGAATCGCTCTAACCGCGATCGCTATGTGACAACACTCTTCTTTGCCCCTAACTATGACACGGTGATTGAGGTGTTTCCCTCCTGCACCAGTCCTGAGAATCCGGCTCGGTACGCGCCCATTACCGCAGGAGACTTTATTAGCAGCATTTATCACAAAACCTTCAGCTACCTGCAATAAAATTTGCGGCGTTGCTGAATCAGGATATGAACGGTGTAAATTTAGCTTCTGCATCGCCCCCTAAATCCCCCAGCATTGGGGGACTTTGAATTCTGGTTCCCCCCAAAGTTGGGGGGCTAGGGGGGCGTATCATACGCTTATTCAGCAACGCCAAATTTGCTTCTGTGGGCTTGCCTTGGCAGGATCGATGACAACCTACGCTAGCGGCGAGGGTTCTATTGGCGCATGCCCTTAGACCTCTGTTCACCAGGCAGAAAGCAGGACTGTCTTGACCCATCCCGGCTCTCAGGTGCGATCGCTTTATTCAAACTGGGAACACTAAGAGACATTGAAAGAGTTCTTACGCTCGTCCTGTAAGCGCAGGTCGTTAATTAGAAGAATTTTGCTTGCTCAACGGTGACAGGAAGACGTACCATATTTGACCTGCAAAACTCCGTTAATTCGTGAACTGCAAAGCAGACGATAGGGTAAAACCCTTTTTACGTCACGAATGTTCTGGAGCAGAATTGTGGGAAAGCAGTTAAAAGCAAAAATTGGCTCTCGTCAGGGAATTCCTTTACAGGTGATACTGGTAGTTCCCTTTGTGCTACAGATTTTTGCTGCCGTTGGCTTAACTGGTTACCTTTCGATTCGCAATGGACAACGAGCTATAAATGACTTAGCTGTGCAGTTGCAGCGGAGCGTTAGCAATCGCATTAATCAGCACCTGGATGATTTTATTTTCACTGGGCGGCAAATTGCACAGCTTAATGCAAAAGCAATTGAACTTAAGGCACTGAATCCCGAAGACTTAGATCTGCTAGGGCGGTATTTTTGGCAGCAAATGCAGGTCTACAACCTGGGATACATCAACCTGGTTTCCGAATCGGGCAATTTTATTGGCGTGGGTCGATTTGAACGCAACAGCCCAGTGACGATCGATATCCTGTCGCCTCAGCGGTTTGGTAATAACGACGTTTATATCTACCAGGTAAACAGCCAGGGTGAACCTGCAACGCTGGATTTAGTGAACAAAACGTTCGACTTTAAGCAGGAACCCTGGTATCAGCAAACGGTGGAGCAGAAAAAACCGATCTGGAATTTATTTCAGTGGATCGACCCGCCTTACCATCTGTCGCTGGCAGCAACCTACCCCATCTATGATGCAAATGATCGTTTGAAGTATATTTCCTGGACGGAATTACGAACCTGGGAAATCAGTAGTTTCCTGCGTCAGCTTTCCGTAAGTACTTCTGGGCGAACCTTTATTCTGGAACGGAACGGTTTGCTAGTGGGTAGCTCAGCCGACGAGGAACCTTATCGACTTGTGAACAACAAGCCACAGCGTTTACGAGGTACGGAGAGCCGCGATCCGCTGATTCAAGCATCGGTGCAGTATATGCAGCAGCAGTTTCAAGATTTGAGCCAAATTAAGTCGCAGCAGCAGCTTGAGTTTTGGCAGAATGGGCAACGTCAATTTCTGCAAGTGACACCGTGGAGCGATGCTTGGGGGCTAGATTGGCTGGTCGTGGTTGCCGTGCCTGAAGCCGATTTTATGGGACAAATCCAAGACAACACGCGCATCACCATCTGGCTCTGTCTGATCGCACTGGGAACCGCTACGCTTTTAGGAATCTACACCTCCCGCTGGATTGCTCAACCGATCGCACGATTAAATGTTGCATCAAGGGCGATCGCAGCTGGAGAACTTGACCTGGTTGTGCAACCTGACCATGTTCGAGAGTTTGAGGAACTTGCCCATTCCTTTAATCAAATGGCTCAACAACTGCGTGATTCTTTCCGGGCACTAGAGTCGGCAAACCACGAACTTGAACAAACCAATGCAGATTTAGAAAATCGAGTTCACCAGCGTACCCTGGAACTTTCGGAGGCATTGCGCGATTTGCAGCAGACTCAGGCACAATTGATACAAACTGAGAAGATGTCTAGCTTAGGGCAGATGGTAGCGGGCGTAGCTCATGAAATTAACAATCCTGTTAACTTTATTCATGGCAATCTGAATCACGCGAAGAGCTATGTAGAAGAATTGCTCACAACCTTGAGCCTTTATCAAAAGCACTACGCTCATCCCGCCACTGAAATTCAGCAGTATGCCGAAGAAATTGACTTAGCCTTTTTGATGCAAGATGCACCTCAAATGCTGGAATCAATGCAAGAAGGCACTCGTCGGATTCGAGAAATTGTAACCACTCTGCGTAACTTCTCCCGCCTTGACGAAGCCGAGACAAAACAGGTTGACCTCAATCAAGGTATTGATAGTACTCTGCTAATTCTGAAATACCGCTTCAAAGCGAAGCATGAAATCCCTGAAATTCGGCTTGTGAAGCATTACGCAAACTTGCCTCTTACCGAGTGTTATGCAGGACAGATCAATCAAGTATTTATGAACATTTTGACGAACGCGCTTGATGCGATCGATCAGCGCAATAGTCAGATGACACTTCAGGAAGTGCAGCAGAATCCAGGACAAGTCACCATATCAACTGAATTAGATAAAACTCAACAGGTAATTGTCCGAATTTCAGATAATGGAATGGGTATTCCAGAATCAATCAAAGGCAAACTCTTTGATCCGTTCTTTACAACCAAACCTGTCGGAAAAGGAACAGGCTTAGGATTATCAATTTGCTATCAAATTGTGGTCGGACAACACGGTGGCAAACTCGATTACATTTCTACTCCCGGTGTAGGAACAGAGTTTATCATCGCCATTCCGCTTGTTGCTGTCGTTCAGTAAAAAAAATGGCGTTGTTGAATAGTGGTTCTATCGTTTGAGTGTTGCAACCGCTGTTTTCTATTGTCAGCCCAATGAAGATGTGAAGCAGAGCTGAGATTATCTCCCAAACCATTCTCAACCATTACAAGATTTAGGACTGGCGGGGGTGCTGTTACCAGCGCTCAATATGGCGTTTGGTCGATACCTGAACAAGCGTATTTCAGCATGATGGAGTTATAGCAACCGGAGGTTGAGAATCATGTCGCAAGAGGGAATTGCTAGTTTAGTCGATGCTATTCAGCAAGCTGCGTATCCCTTAACCGGGTCAGCCCAAGACTATGATGCTTTGCTGAAAGCGATCGGGGATGCTCGATTTGTGCTGATTGGAGAAGCATCTCATGGAACTCATGAGTTTTATCAGCAGCGAGCAGAAATTACAAAACGCCTGATTCAGGAGAAGGGCTTTATCGCAGTGGCAGTGGAAGCGGATTTTCCCAATGCTGACCGGGTCGATCGCTTTGTTCGGGGCATTAGCAAAGATACAACGGCAAGAGAAGCACTAGACGATCTCGATGACTTTCCGCTATGGATGTGGCGAAATACTGATGTGCTCGATTTCGTGACCTGGTTACGTCAGCACAACGATACCTTGCCTGATTATGGGGCAAAAGTGGGCTTCTACGGGCTCGATCTCTACAGCATGTTTGCTTCAATGGAAGCGGTGTTGACTTATCTGGAGCAGGTTGACCCCGAAGCGGCAAAACAAGCTCGTCATCGCTATTCCTGCTTTGACCATGCGGGCGAGGATTCAGAAAGCTATGGGTATGCGGCGACCTCTGGTTTAAACGCTCCTTGTGAAGATGAAGCTGTAAATCAGTTAATGGAATTGCAGCGTCGTCGGGAAGAATATGCCCAACCTGATGGCAACGTAGCAGAAGACGAATTTTTTGATGCTGAACAGAATGCTCGTTTAGTCAAAAATGCAGAAGCCTATTACCGTTCAATGTTTCAACGTCGAGTAAGTTCCTGGAATGTGCGCGATCGTCACATGGCAGAGACATTAGACCATTTGGCGGCTCATCTAGAACGACAGGGCAAACTGCCCAAGGTTGTCGTCTGGGCACACAATTCTCACTTGGGAGATGCACGGGCAACCGACATGAAGAAGTTAGGGGAGTGGAACCTGGGGCAACTGGTGCGAGAACGCTATGGACAAGATGCCTTCTTAGTCGGGTTCACCACTTACAGCGGTACAGTTGCGGCTGCCTCTCACTGGGGTGATCCGCCAAAATTTAAGCAGTTGCGTCCGGCTCTACCGGAAAGCTACGAAACGATTTTGCACCAGGTTGAATTGCCGCAATTCTGGCTCGACCTGCGCGATCAAAATTCAGCTGTTGCAGGGCTGCGACAACCGCGACTCGAACGGGCGATCGGCGTGATTTATTCACCTCGAACCGAGCGAAGAAGCCATTATTTTCAGGCTCAACTTCCAGCTCAATTTGATGCTGTGATCCACATTGACAATACAAGCGCAGTCGAACCACTCGATCATCCCGGAGGAGAAACGGCTTCGCATCAACCCTATAAACTCAAAGCCGCAGAAGTTCCAGGCACCTTTCCCTCCAGTTTATAACCTCACCCTTTTAGGCAAACAAGGCTAGAGTGGTTTGAATAATATAACAACTTTATCAGTAGCTCATTCTGAAGGTGGGGTGATCGTCTTCACAGTCATACCATTAGTATGAGGGAAGGGAAACTGTTCCTTGCATAGGATGGTCGTACAATGATTTTACCGATGCAAAACGATGTCCCTACTCCTGGTAGACCTCGACGGTACACTTTGAGAACCCCTTAGCGGGCAGCAATACTTTCAGCATCCTCAGGATCAGCAGGCGATCGAGGGGGCTGACGCTGCGCTTATTCTTATTTTGATGAATGGATCATTGTGGGCATCACCAATCAAGGAGGTGTTGCAGCAGGACATAAATCAATTCAAGAATGCATTGCAGAGCAACAGTACACCCTGCAACTCTTCCCGCAGCTTACAGCAAATTTCATGTGAATAGACCACAGTGATTGAACCAACCAATGGCGTCATCTTCAGTAATGAACTGAACTGCTTCCGTCATCGCTTGGTCGAGGGCTTGATCGGTGC
>NZ_JACJOR010000183.1:0-5285 GCF_014695615.1 Leptolyngbya sp. FACHB-711 | reverse complement strand
CTCACCGCATTCCCCAACCCTCACTGATCTAATCTTGAATGCGATCGGGGAGGGGGTGTATGGCGTTGATCTGGAAGGCAAAGCGACGTTTGTCAATCCAGCAGCAGCTCAAATGATTGGATGGCGCAGCGAAGAACTTTTGGGACGATCGATGCACGAAGTTCTACATCATTCCCACGCGGATCACTCCTGTTATCCCAAAACCCAATGCCCAATCTATGCTGCCTTTAAAGATGGCACGGTGCATCGCGTTACTAACGAAGTGTTTTGGCGAAAAGATGGAACTTGGTTTCCAGTGGAATATATCAGTACACCGATTCGGGACGATCGAGGACAGCTAATTGGGGCAGTGGTGACGTTTCGAGAAATTACCGAGCGCAAATGGGCAGAAGCAATTTTGCACCAAATGAACGAAGAACTTGAACAAAAAGTGCGAGAACGAACGGCAAAACTGCGGCAGGCAAACGAGCAGCTTAAATCCTTGAACGAGCAGCAATCCCGCCTGGTGGCGATGGTGTGTCACGAGTTCCGTAATCCACTAAACAACATCCTGCTGGCGGTTTCCTCGCTCGATCGCTATACGCATTATCTAACTGCAGCTCAAAAGACAGAATATCTCCAGAGTATTCAAACTAACGTCGATCGCATGACCTCTATCATTGACGATATTCTTGTGATTGGCAAAGCAGAAGCCAATCGCTTAACGCCGAATTTCAAAGCGATCGATCTAGTTCCGTTCTGTCGCAGATTAAGTCAGGAAATGCAAGCTGGAACTCAACATACAATTGATTTTGTCTGCCGTCATTCGTCTTTAATGACTGAAATTGATGAGAAAATTCTGCGGCTTATCCTGACCAACCTGTTATCGAATTCAATTCGTTACTCGCCCCACTGTCAGCAGATCCAGTTCAAGCTGATGCGTCAAAAGCAGCAAATTACATTTCAAATTCAGGACTGGGGGATTGGCATTCCCCCGGAAGATCAGCCCTACCTGTTTGAGCCATTTTATCGGGGGCGAAACGCCAGTAATATTCCGGGAACTGGGTTGGGATTGAGTATCGTCAAGCAACTCGTCGATCTTCACCAAGGTAAATTACAGGTTAAAACTCGACCCGGAAAAGGGACAACAGTTCGAGTGCTGCTTGATGTGAGGCAAATCCCGATAAATTTTTCCGCTGCAAGTCCAGCCAGATCGATCAAGTTTTGATCAGATAGGGAGTGGTTTTCCAGCAGCACTGCTGCGATCGCCCCTGGCTGAATAATGTGGCATTAGAGCGACTGTTTAATCACCCGATCGCTACTAGGCTGAATCGGTCGCACATTCGCGGGAAAGAGCGCGGCAAATTGCTGTACCTGTTCGGTCGAGACCTCGGTTTCAAGGCAGGATGCGGTTTTACGATCGATTCTGCAAAAAGCACGACTGCTTGCCGATCTGTACCAGGCACAGGCTAAAGAACAGGCACAAGCTAAAGGACGAGGGGGCTGCGGCAGTTTTCTAAAAACTAACTTACGGGAGACGATAAACAACTGGACGATCGCTAAGCTTAGAACAGCGTTCAATAGCTCCCGATGACTTCCTACTTACCCTCTCAGCATCGTCGCAAAGAAATCCTACGGGGCATTCTTGCCGTATCGCTGGTGATTGTTGGCATCACGCATTTTTTGAGACCGGAGCAATACGCCCGCATTGTGCCGCCCCCGTTTCCACCTTTTGCATCGGTTTATCTGAGTGGAGTCTTTGAAATTTTGGGAGGACTCGGCTTATTGGTTCCGGTCTTGAGTGTGACGGCTGCTTGGGGCATAGTTGCTTTGTTCATCGGCGTTTTTCCTGCGAACCTCTACATGACGTTCCATTTGATTAAAATCGACGGCATTCCCCAAAGCCCAGTTTTGTATTGGGCAAGGTTGCCGTTGCAAGCCGTATTGATTGCTTGGGCATATTGGTACACGCGCAATCCCCAGGGACAGATGGGCGCGTCAGCCGTTGCCCAGAAACCGGATTGATGCGGTGAATAAAAATTGCTCAGAAAATTGCTCAAGTACCGCTATCTGCTTGAATGATTAGTTGAATGATGGGTCGAATGATTGCGGTTGCTTCGCAGTTTCCCGAAGGGTTAATCGCCCAACTCACTCCCTCAATTATCCCTTCAGACTTCAATGATTATGCTGCTTAAAACATCGACTTTATTCTCAATTCTTTTTGCGGTGGCTAGCGTATCAGGCTGTGCTTCACTTCAAGGCAATCGCAACACCCAGCAACCTGCAACTTCTGCTGCCCCTACTGCTATATCGCCTGCTGCCCCTACTGCTGCATTGCCTGCTGCCTCTACTGCTGCATCATCGTCTCCTGCGCTTCCAGCGGATATCGGTGCCGTTGCAACCGTTGCAAAACAGGTCGGACCCGCGGTGGTGCAAATCAATACATCTCGCACCGTCAGAGAATCGGTCAATGACTTTGGTTTAGATGAGTTTTTTGGCAGACGAGCCCCGCGCCAAGGACAGGTGCAGCAGGGAACAGGATCAGGCTTTATTACCACCGCAGACGGGCAGGTGATTACCAATGCTCACGTCGTTGCCGATGCTGACACTGTAACGGTGGTGCTCAACGATGGACGGAATTATTCAGGGCGCGTCGTCGGCACTGATCCCATCAGCGATCTTGCTGTCATTGATATTGATGCAGATAATCTCCCGACGGTTTCCTTAGGCGATTCTGATGCTTTGGTTCCAGGACAAATTGCAATTGCGATCGGGAATCCGCTGGGACTGAGCAATACGGTGACGCAGGGCATTGTCAGTGCAACCGAGCGATCAGTCGCTGAAATTGGCATCGCGGATAAACGCATCAACTTTCTGCAAACCGACGCTGCCATCAATCCAGGAAATTCAGGTGGACCATTGCTAAATGCCGCCGGACAAGTGATCGGAGTCAATACGGCGATTATTCAGGGCGCACAGGGCATTGGATTTGCCATTCCCATCAATACGGTGAAGCAGGTATCTCAGCAACTTGTGACGCAAGGACGAGTAGATTACCCCTACATCGGCATTCAGATGGCGGAACTCACGCCAGAGCTGCGATCGCGAATTAATGGGAGTGACGTTGGCTTTCAGGTGACGCAAGACCAGGGCATCATTGTTCTAAAAGTGCTGCCAGACTCTCCAGCGGCTCGTGCCGGGCTCCGTGCAGGTGATGTAATCGTTGCTGTAAATGGAAATTCAATTGAAAACGTGGATCAAATTCAACAGCAGGTGGATGCTACCGGAATTAACAATACAATGCAGCTTACTGTAAATCGAAACGGCAATACGCAGCAAGTCACAGTTCGTCCAGAAGCGTTGCCTGCTCAGCAGCCTGGCTAATTAAGCTGGATCAAGTTCGCTACATCAGGCATCAATAAAAGCGCGCTGCACTTCGGATACGTCCCTGTCCTGACATCGACGTTCAACTCGTTGCACCGTCCATCTTAGGCAAGTTCTCAACCTGTCACACTACCAATCTCCTTTGATTGATCCGTCCGATTAGATGGAGAAAGCACAACGGGGATGGTGCTTCATTCACTTCACCTGAATGATCTCCGATTCAGGCGCTAGACAGGGACTATGTTGAGAAGATTTCGACGATCGCTGCGACAATTTTTGACTCGGACTCGATCGATCAACAAGCAGCCACTGAATACAGTGAGCTTGATTGTCATCGTTCTGATTGACATTTTCATCCTGGTCAACGTTTTCACTGGGCTTCACGACATTAGCCGGTGGACGCTGAATCCCGATGAAGCTTATCCCTGCTATTCAGAGTGGCGCGACTACCGAACTTCAACACTGGATAATAAGGAGCTGGATAATAAGGACTTTGAGAAAATTCGGAGCATCACGGCAGATGAGAATGCTGACCCTGCTCTGGTTGGATTACCACAGTCGCTGAGCGTTCAGGAGCAATATCAACAGATCAATCAAGGACGACTCGGCAGTGTTTCATCGACTTGTTTGAGCTTTGCTGAACTCAAAGACCGGATTGATAATTCTGAGAACCAGCAATTGACGAAAGCGATCGACCAAAAACAAAGTAGCATCGAAAATCTAGAAAATTCCAATCGAACCATTCGCACTCAATATGATTCGACCCTGCTCGAACAAATTGCAGGACAGAATCGCAATCAATCGATTAATGCTGTTGGGGCAGACAGAGCCAGAGCACAGCTCAACAAAAACAATCAGCAAATTGCTCAACTCAAAGGTGAGATTGTAAAACTCAAAAGTCAGCTGGTTGCGAAACCCGAAAGCGTTGAGTTTCTTAAGTTTCTTAGAAATGATGCAGCGTTCAACGAAGCCGATCGCGGCTATCAAAGAGCATCATTTTGGTATCCCAGCATCCAACTGACGTTTCAAGCCCTGTTCCTTTTACCACTGTTGGCGGGCGCGGGTCTGGTCTACCGATTTGCCCATCGTAAACGCTACGGGCTGGTTGCGCTCATCAGCTGGCATCTGCTGATTATTTTCTTTATTCCGCTGATCCTGAAAATCTTTCAGTTTCTGCAAGTTGGCGCACTGTTTAGTTTTTTGTTCGATGTCATTAGTACCATCTTTGGCGGATTACTGTTTCTAATTAGCTATGCTTACATTTTGCTCATTCCGATCGCAGGCTTTGTCTTAATCAAATTCTTCCAAAAAATTGCGGTTCGCACCAAACTTCCACCTTCCTCACTAGTGCAGCAGTCCCGCTGTTTGAACTGTACAAGAACCTTAAAGCACAACGAAGGTTACTGTCCACACTGCGGCTATCATCAACATCTAGACTGTCACAACTGCCATCAGCCAACCTACAAGCACTTACCTTACTGTCGCAACTGTGGAGCAGAGCAAGATCTAGGTCGAGCGAGTAGCAGTACATAAACAATTCGATTGTGCATCAGAGGATGGTGGGACAGGTAAAGTAGAGGAACATCCACTTGTACGAATTCCGGATGAGATGTATCCACAAACACTACCCTCAAATTGAGTAGCGAGATCTGACAGTTTCACTCCGGCACAGCCAGCGCAGAAACCACGAATAAATCCTCCACGAATTCCTTGTTCAGGTTTTCGTAGGAGAATGTTGTCTAAAACAATACCTGAACTCTGTAGAAACCGTTTCAGACCTTTCTAGTTCTTCAGATTGCAGCACTAGGGTACGAGCGCATTAGCATTCGCGTCAGCGATCGCGCACAATCACAAAATTTTTATAAAAAATGGTATTTGAAATTGCCTGTCAATTGACGGAACATGAGGCGATCAAGCAAGTC
>NZ_JACJOR010000182.1:0-9347 GCF_014695615.1 Leptolyngbya sp. FACHB-711 | reverse complement strand
TCAGAAGTCCAACATTCATAATTTCTTCGTTACACTTATTCATAGTCTGTTAGTTCATAGTCTTGTTACCCACCCTTTTCAAGTTCTAACCGCTAATCTAATCGATCTCATGGCTGAGACTCTCACTAAACTGACCTACCAAGCCTTGCAGCAAGGCAAAAGCATTTTTAGCGTCGCTCATAAAGCAATCAGCACGCAAGCGATGCACCTCTTTGCTCCCAACGCTAAACAGGAGGTCGAACCTTGGACGCCTGAGCTGTTGGCGACGGTGCAGCAGCGCATGGACAAAATTCTGGCGCAGGACTGGCAGGATGCAGAGCAGGGCATTTACCCCGAAAGCCTGCTGTTTGATGACCCATGGGATGAGTTTGTGCTGAACTATCCCACCGTGATTCTGGACATGATTGGCATCTGGGAGCGGATCGGCGGCAAACGCTATCAAGAGTTCGATCGCGACATTCAAAAAGACGCCTATCCCCGCTACTATCTGCAAAACTTCCATTACCAGACTGACGGCTACCTAAGTGATCATTCCGCCAACCTTTACGATTTGCAGGTCGAGCTGCTGTTTAATGGGGCGGCGGATGCGATGCGGCGACGGGTACTGGCTCCCCTGAAGCAGGGACTCAGCGCGTTTGACGTACCACCTCATCAGATTCGGGTGCTGGATGTTGCCTGCGGAACAGGGCGCACCCTTCGCATGATTCGCGGAATGCTGCCGGATGCGGCTCTGTTTGGCACGGATCTCTCTCCGGCTTATCTCCGCAAGGCAAATCAGTTGCTCTCTCAACGATTACCCCTTGGGGGAACCGCAAAGCAATCGGGCGAACTGCCTCAGCTAATGCAGGCAAATGCCGAAGAACTTCCCTACCAGGACAACTTCTTCCACGGTCTGACCTGCGTTTTCCTGTTCCACGAACTTCCCGCAGAGGCGCGTCAGCAGGTGATTCAGGAATGTTTCCGGGTACTGCAACCGAGCGGTACTTTGGTGGTTTGCGATTCGATTCAGATGAGCGATTCACCCGAACTGGCTCCCGCAATGCGAAACTTTCCAATCATGTTCCACGAGCCGTATTACCGCCACTATGTCACCGACGACATGACGACACGGCTGGAAAAAGCTGGGTTCATCGTTGCTGAACCGGAAGTTCACTTTATGAGCAAATATTGGGTTGCCCGCAAGCCTTCGTAGGAAAGGGCTGAGAGCCTGTTTGAGAAGTCGCAAAGCTTTCGATCGCCCCCTAAATTTCCTAACGTTGGGGAGCTTGAGCCATAGACCGGGCTCGGTTCCCTATCCAAGCATCACTTCTCACCCGTCCCCACCCCTCGATTCCCTGACTCATCCCCCCATCTGTCCATCCACCCCCTACTCCCCCACCTTAAACCGATGACAGTCACGTACCCACGCAAACTCACCAGTTCCTTTGGCTCCTTCAGTGCTCGTGATGTGCTGAAAATGGTTGTTCAAGACCGGGAACTGCACCTACTCACCCTTAACCGCTACCGCTATAGCGAACAGCGAAGCTGCAAGGACTTAACTGACGTAATCGAACAGCTCAATGGCAAATGTCCTGAGCTAATCCGCGATTTGTCGCACCATATTTCAGATGAGTCTCGCCATGCCATGTGGCTAACGGATTTGCTAGTTGATCTGGGTGCAGAAGTGAATACCCCGCCCGGTGCATCCTACATTGACGAGTTCGAGCGGTTGCTCGATCGCGAATACCTCAACGCTGAAGAAAATCTGGATGACGGCCTTATCTCTGCACTGGCAGCGATCAATGTCACGGAAAAGCGCGGCTGCGAGTATTTCTCTGCTCATATCTATGCCCTGAAGCAAGCTCCCCAAACCGAGGAAAACATCAAAATTCGAGAGACGATCGAGCGTATCCTGCCCGAAGAAGCGGGTCACGTTCGCTGGGGCAACCGCTGGTTGGGAAAACTGGCAGATCAAAGTCCTGAACATCGGCAGAAGGTCGAGCAGGCAAAACGCAAATATGCGGCGATCGAGCAGGCAGCGTTTGAAGGTGGTATGGACATCACCCTTGGCGCAGAGCTACGGCGCGTTGGCAAATTGGTGGATATCGCCAATACCCTTCCACTGTGGCAGCGGGCAGGCTATTTGATGGAACGTCTGCCCCAAACCCTGCTGGCTCCCGATCTTCAGCAAACCCGACTCATGGCAGTGCAGCGAGTGATGGAGCGCGACCCCAAAGCCCTGATGGAACGATTTGTCCCAATGTTTCTCAGCAGTCTAACGCGCAACACTCAGCAGACCTCAAAGTAGATTCTGCATTAGCACATTGAATCTGGTTGGATCTGAATCGTTGGGGCGATCGTCAACAAGGATGTTTGAACAGTTCAAATCATCCCCTGATCCGCCCCTACCCCCTAAATTTCTACCCCATAAATACTGAGGGAACCTGGCTCCCTTGCGATTTCAAAGTCCCCCCTCGCTCTTTTAGAGCGGCAAGTAATTAATGGGGAATTATAGGGAGCCATCTAGAACCTCTCACCCGGCTCAAGCTCCCTTTAACAATGCTCTAATTTGCATTTGGGAAGTGGTCGATCTGGGCATAGCCGCTAAAGATCAGCGATTTGCCCTGGGTTTCGAGACGATTAATTCGTAACATTACCCCATCCAGATCAAAGCGATCGAGATCAACCATATTATTTAGCACTTGCGCGAAGGCTTCGGTCACCACTTCCGCGAGTCCGCGCGCCGAGTCGGCGATGCCCTCCGGGTTGAATTTCGGGTTTTGAAAGGCGATTCTGCGCCGCTTTTCCACAGCAAGGGTTGCCGTAAGCTGAATTGGCACGTCACTCTGGTTAGGCAGATCGGTTTTGGCAGCAATGCTGACTTGATTATCGGGCAACAGTCTAAGCTGAATATCCCGAAAGGAAACTGGCTCTCCGCCTGAGAGACTGGTCAGCTGTTCCAGATCGACCTGATAGAGCTTCTTCTGAACCAGCTCTGCTTGAAATGCCCGATTAATACCGTCTTCATTCAAAACGACTTGAGCCACTGCCTGGGTTGGCTTCTTCAAGCGAAGCTGACCCCCTAGCACCGAGCCGAAGTCGATCGAGACTGCGTCGGTTTCAAACGACATCTCCTCAACTTCAAACTGGCGGCGAATCACCAATCCGCGACCGCTCATCTTGAAATTATCAATGCTGCCTTGAAGCAATTTGCTAGAAGGATAGCAGCGCACTGCAACTTCGATCGACTCACACTGCGAAAAAAGGTGGCGAATCGACTGGGTTGCGGCGGCATTGAGCATCCGTTCTCCAAAATCCATACTTGAAGTCCCGGAACTGCTCTTAGGATTTGTAAAACTACCAAACATCAGGATGCACTCGTTAGAAACGCGCTTTTAAGTTCCGTCTGTCCCTCCCGTTGTAACAAAATATTACAAATGCGACAACTAAAGCAAATACCAATTCCCTGACAGTGGATTCACAAAAACTAATCAGATTGCTCGGTCTACCCGGGTTAACCGTTGTCCTGCCTTGTTTTGGCTTCCCGTGTACCGGTTCCTCTGCTGCCAATAACCAGTTTACAAGCTGGCTTTCTGGCGAAAAGCTGTTCAAAGCATCGCCGATCGCTCTAATCTAGAGAGGAAGTGCGACCCTAACAGAGCGTTGATTCTGCTTGGGTTGTTCCGCATCCTTGCTAATCTCTGAATTGACTGGACATTGAGCGTGCCCAAAGCTGGCATTATTTACAACGATATCAAACCGATCGCCTGTCGCATTGCCCAGGAGTTAGCAGATAAGCTGACTGCCCTGGGATGGGAAGTTTGTCAGGCGACCGGACAAGGCGGCATCTTGGGATACTCGAAGCCCGGCCGTCCGGTTTGCCATACGCCGATCACCCAGCTTACCCCCCCTGGCTTTGATGAAGACATGGCATTTGCGATCGTCCTAGGCGGCGATGGCACGGTTCTGGCGGCATTCCGGCAGGTTGCGCCCCATGAGATTCCGCTGTTAACGGTGAATACAGGGCACATGGGCTTTCTGACCGAAACCTACGTGAACTACCTACCGCAGGCGATCGAGGCAGTCGTCGAAGGCAAGTACGAAGTCGAATCACGGGCAATGCTGACAGTGCAAGTCTGGCGCGATGGTGGACTGATGTGGGAGGCTCTTTGCCTAAATGAAATGGTGCTGCATCGGGAACCGCTCACAAGCATGTGCCATTTTGAAATCGAAATTGGGCGACATGCCCCGGTCGATATTGCGGCAGACGGCATTATTATTTCAACACCAACCGGATCAACCGCCTATTCTCTGTCGGCAGGGGGTCCGGTGATTACTCCGGGTGTGCCTGTGTTGCAGCTTGTGCCCATTTGTCCTCACTCGCTGGCATCGCGGGCACTGGTATTTGCTGATCATGAGCCAGTGGTGATTTATGCGGCAAACCGCGACCCGCTGGTCATGGTCGTGGATGGCAATGCCGGCTGTTCGGTGCTGCCCGAAGATCAGGTGCGACTGCTGCGATCGCCCTATGCGGCTCGGTTTATTCGCCTGCGACCCAATGAATTTTTCCATGTTTTGAGAGAAAAGCTAGGATGGGGACTACCCCATGTAGCAAAGCCCACGTCAGTCGAGCTACCGTAGGCGAAAAGCTACCTAAAGCTATCGGCTGAGTGCTATCGAAAAAGGAGTGTGAGACCTGATGAGCAGTCTGGCTCAGGAGCAAAATCCAAAGGTTCTCGTGATTGAAACCGATGAAATGCTGGCGCAGCACGTCAGCTCTGATTTGCGCGAATCGGGATACGACCCGTCGATCGCCTACGATGCGGCAACAGGTTTGCGTCAGGCAAAGGAAATACAGCCCGCCCTGGTGGTCGTTGATCGGCTGCTGGCAGGAGATTCGGGGCTGTCATTGTGCAGTCACCTGCGGGCAACCGGGGCACGAATGCCTGTTCTGCTACTGATGGGGCGCGACGCACTGGAGGATCGAGTTGCCTGTTTGCAGGCGGGCGCAGACGACTATTTTCTGAAGCCTTACCGCAGCGATGAATTTCTGAAACTGGTGCGGCTTTATCTGCAGTCTGATGTGCCCAATCATGAGCAGTTGCGCTTTGCAGATCTGGTATTAGACCTGGCAACGCGGCGAGTCTTTCGCAGCAATCGGGTAATTGATCTGACCATGAAAGAATTTGAGCTGCTGAAATATCTAATGGAGCATCCCCGTGAAGTCCTGACCCGCGAACAGATTCTCGAAAACGTTTGGGGCTATGACTTCATGGGCGAGTCGAACGTGATTGAAGTGTACATTCGCTATCTGCGGCTCAAAATTGAAGACGAAGGCGAGAAGCGGCTGATTCAAACCGTACGCGGCGTGGGCTATGTGCTGCGGGAATCGTAATTCCGGCTGAGGTTGTGGTAAACTCCCGGTGCGAAGCAGTTCCCCTCTGGGGGAATCGCGTTTTATCCGAGGGCAGGTTGGCGTGAATCGAATCTATCGGCTTCAGGCGGTGCGAAGCAGTTCCTCTTTTGGGGTAATTGTTGCGGTCGTGTTTCTCACGATTTTGCTTAGTGCAGGCATCAGTCGGGCAGAACCCGTGATCAATCGCGTGACGCAGGAAGGGGTTCTTGCGATCGGCGTACGAACCGATGCCTTTCCCTTTAGCTATTTTGACGCGCAGGGACAGCCCGCTGGATTTTCGATCGATCTGGTGGCTCGGATGAAACAGCGTTTAGAGTCCAAGCTGGGGCGATCGGTGCGGTTTCCGTTTGTCGAAGTGAGTCCTGCAAATCGCTATGACACATTGCAACAGGGCAAAATGGAGCTGCTGTGTGACTCTACCAGCTTTTCCCGCAGTCGGGCGATGAATGCTCAGTTTTCGATCGGCTATTTCCAGACTGGAACTCAATTACTGGTCAAAGAAGGGAACACGTTTGGCAATCAATTTCGGATTGGCGTTATCTCAGGCACCACAAATGCCGACAGCGTCAAACGTCGCCTTGCCTTTGCAGAATTTGTCGATTTACCCGATCGCGCAACGGGAATGCAGGCTCTAGAGCGAAATCGGATCGATGCCCTTGCCAGCGACGGTATTTTGCTAGAGGCAATGCGGCGTACCAGCTCTGAACCCGATCGCCTCACGGTCATTCCGCGCACGCCCTACGACGAGCAAACCTATGCGTGTCTGCTGCCGCCAGGGAACGATCGCTTTCAAGCTGCCGTCAATGCAACCCTGACTGACTTTATGCAGGGCGTCCTCGATCAAAATCCAGAAGACCTGGCTCTGTTCGATCGCTGGTTTGGTGCAACGGGAGTTGTGCCTATCGATCGAGAACCCGTCCTCGATTTCTTTCGCCGTATCGTTGAGGCTGGAGATAATTCAAATCTCTGAGGCGGCTTTTAGAGAAGTGTCTAGTGAGGATTTAAGGTTCTCCATCGTCCCCTAAATTCCCTTTCCCCTGATTCCCCTGATCCGATGATTGCCTTCATGTCCCTTCCTCTGCCGTCCCTGCTTAGCGTTAGTTTAGGTATCCTGCTGTTAGGCTGTACCCCTCCGCCCCAGTCTTCCCAGTCTTCTCCCGGTGCCGCACCTGTTACCCAAACGCCGCCTGCTGCCAGTCAGCCCGCGAATCAACCTGCTCTAAATCGACCTGCTGCCCCCCAATCTGCCACCAACCCACCTGCAGGACAAATGCTGCCGATTACTGCTGAGGCAACGATGCGCGGACAAAAGATTCAGCTTGAGGTTGCCCGTACTATTCGCGAACAGGCAATGGGGCTGATGTATCGCCCTGCCTTACCTGACGATCGCGGAATGCTGTTTCCGTTTAATCCGCCGCGTCCGTTGCAGTTCTGGATGAAAAATACGCCGCAGCCGCTCGACATGGTGTTTATGCTGAATGGCGAAGTGAAGGCGATTGCACCGAATTCTCCACCCTGCACAACTGACCCCTGCCCGACCTACGGCACAAATGAAGCGGTGAATCAAGTCATCGAACTCCGAGCCGGACGCGCTGCGGAACTGGGGCTACAGGTGGGCGATCGGGTTGAAATCCGCTATTTTAACCAGCCGATCCAGTAATTCGATACAGTAATCCTAATTGTGAAATCAGACGATCGATCAAATCGATCAACAGGGTCGGGGGCTTTCACCGTTCCTGTATCCCGGATTGCTTAAATGCAGCCGATCCATACTGCCGGATTGCTTGACGCATCCAAGCAGCAGTCATCCAAGCAACAAAAAAGCCAGGAATCAACCTGGCTCAACATTATGATTTATTAATTCAATTTTCGACTGGAAAGCCGTTTAGCCTTCCTGATCCACTTCGTCGCTGACCTGACCACCGCGACCCAGCACCTTGACCACCACACGATCGGGATCGCCCAGCACCGTGATACTTTCGGGGAGCTGAAGCTGATTTACATGGATCGTATCCCCTGCATGCAGATCAGAAATATCCACTTCGATCGTCTCAGGGATGTCGCCCGGGGCACAGGAGATTTCCAGTCCGTTCAGCACTGTATCGAGTGCGCCGCCTTCTTGCTTCACACCAATCGCCGTTCCAACAAAGTGAAGCGGTACAGTAACTTGCAGAAACTCTTGCTGACCCACTGAGAAAAAGCTGAGATGATATAGGCTACCGCGCCAGGGGTGTGCTTGCACTTCGCGCAGGAGGGCTTTGCCGCTCCAGGGTAGGTCGGTGACGTTGAGGGTAATCAGCGTATTGTTGAGCGATGCTTTTTTGACCAGCAGTTCTGCCGCTTTCAGATCCATGACTAGCGAGACAGATTCTGCTCCGTTGTGACCGTACAGCACTGCCGGAAGCTGTCCTTCACGGCGCATAGCGTTCGGTTTGCTCCCTTCGGGGCGCTTTTGACATTCGATCGTAAGTTCCATAAGTAATTTCGCGATTACAAGATCAATAGTGGACAAAACTTTTTGGAAGAACTTCCTGGGAGACTTTTTCCGCAGGAATCTATCCTCTGACCCCGGCTTGCTGGCTCCCCTTGTCGTAGAGCAGTGCCCGTTTCGGTCCGTGAATCGGGTCTTCTACAATGATAGTTTGATCGCGGCTTGCCCCTAGCGAAACAATGGCGATCGGCACTTCCATTAACTCTGCCAGAAACTTGAGATAGTCGAGTGCCTGGGGTGGCAGATCATCTAACGTGCGGCAGTCGGAGGTCGATCGCTTCCAGCCAGGCAGCGTTTCGTAAACCGGACGACAGCGGGCAAACTGACGCGCATTCGTGGGCAAATCATCGCAGCGTTGTCCATCAATTTCGTAGGCAACGCAGACTTTGATTTCTTCCAGCGCATCCAGCACATCGAGCTTGGTAATTGCTAAACAGTCTAGACCGTTAATTCGCACCGCATAGCGACCAATCACGCTATCAAACCAGCCACAGCGACGCTTCCGCCCGGTGGTTGTACCAAATTCTGCGCCCCGCTTGCACAAGAGTTCGCCCATTTCGTCCTCTAATTCAGTCGGAAATGGACCTTCGCCGACACGAGTTGTGTATGCCTTGGCAACGCCGATAACGCGATCGATAATCGTGGGACCAACGCCCGCACCAATACAGGCTCCCCCCGCCACCGGATTCGAGGACGTGACATAAGGATAGGTGCCGTGATCCAGGTCAAGCAATGTACCTTGCGCTCCCTCAAACAGAATATTGCGCTTTTGGCGCACTGCTTGAGCAATTCGCAGCGAGCTATCGACCACATGGGGACGCAAGCGATCGGCATAGCCCAGATATTCCTCGATCACTGCATCGGGATCAAGCGGCGGCAGGTTGTACAGCTTTTCGAGGATGACGTTTTTATATTCCACCGTCCAGCGCAGCTGCTTTCGCAAGCCTTCGGTGTCCATCAGGTCGATGACGCGAATGCCAATCCGCTCTGACTTATCAGCGTAGGTTGGACCAATGCCGCGCTTAGTAGTGCCGATCTTATGGTTGCCTCTGCGATCTTCGGACGCCTGATCGATCAGTCGATGATAGGGCATCGTGACGTGCGCCGTTTCGGAGATCAGCAGATTCTTGGCAGAAACGTTGAGGGATTCGAGCTGATCGAGTTCCTGAATCAGCACTTTAGGGTCGATCACCGTGCCGCAACCGATAATACACTCTGTTGCGGGATACAGAATTCCTGACGGAATCAGGTGAAGCTTAAAGGTTTTCCCCTGCACGACCACGGTATGTCCAGCATTAACACCACCTTGATACCGCACCACCACATCCGCTGATTTGCTCAACAAATCGGTGATTTTCCCTTTTCCCTCATCGCCCCACTGGGCACCAATGACGACTACGTTAGCCAAGATCCTAGTTCCGGTGAAAGTTCACACAAACTCTAATTATCGGCAAAATACGG